>JBFILF010000114.1:0-12837 GCA_041599835.1 Pirellulaceae bacterium | reverse complement strand
TGTAATGCCAGTGGCCGTAACGAGAACCCTCACTCAAATTGTGCAAATTCCTGTTGCAATACTCCCACATTGCCGGGATGTGCTCGCTGTCGTAATCGCCGGCGTTGTACAGAGCCGCCAGGGCCGCGGCGGTGATGGCTTGGCGCGAGCTGCCTTTGGTTCGCGAGCTATATGAAATGCCGCCGTCCTTGTTCTTGCAGTCGTAGATATATTGTTTGGCGTTTTCGATGGCTTGTTTGGGAACGACGATTCCCGCGTTGCGACAGCCGCGCAGGCCCTGCACCTGAGTGATCGTCGTTGAGCCTTCGTCGAAATTACTGTTGTCCTGGGCGCTGACGTATCCCCAACCGCCCGATTTGGTCTGCGCGTTGACACTGAACTGCACGGCTTTTTCCAACACGGCCGTGAGTTCCTCGCGGCGATCGGCGTCTTCCTCTTCACCGAGCACCTGCGACAGAAACAGCATCGCAAATCCGTGTCCATAGGTGTACCGATTGTCGCGCATCGGGTCGCCGATCAGCCCGTTGGCGCGACACTTGGTCAACAGATAATCAACCGCTTTGCGAATCGGTTTGGCGTAGACGCCCTGGATGGTGGTGGAGCCCGAGCAGATCAGGGCCAATCCCGACAGGGCCGTCAATGCGGTGGGGTACGTGGCGTGGGGCCAGTGACCTAGCCGCGTTTGCTGGCCGACCAGCCATCCCAGACCCTTGTCGACAGCGGCTTGCCATTTCGGATCGTACGTTCTGGCCAACAAAACGCCGGGCAACGCCGCGCAAGCCAACCCGCTGCCGGAAGCGATTAACCAGCGGCGGCGCGACAGCCTGCAGTTGTGCTGAAATTGAGTGGCGTCGTCGTTCATGACTACCAGTCTCGGTGTTACGCCGGTGTTTTTTGCAACTAGTCTGTCGCTATTTCGCGAGAGATTATTAAAGCCCATTCGAATTGTAGCGGAGACCCCTGGACCCTGTACAAGGCAATTTTTACAGCGTTTTTGTCGGCGATTACCTTTTTCCAGGATTCAGTGAGCCGTAAAACACAACGTCCTCGAAGACACCCCATTTCTTGATGTGTCCCCGCAATTCACCCTCGCGCTGCATGCCGATTTTCTGCAGCACGCGACCGGACGCCGGATTTCGCTTCATATGATGCGCGTGGATTTTGTGCAAACCGAAATGCTGAAACCCAAACTCGACCACTTTGGCAGCGGCTTCGGTACAGTATCCGTGACCCCAGTGAGGCTGGCCGATCCAGTACCCCAGCTCCGCGTTTTCGTCTTGCTGGTTGATTTCCAGCCCGACGGCGCCGACGAGTTGATCATTAGCTGTGAGGCAGATGGCAAAGATGACCGCCTTGCCGGATTGCCACAATTCGGGGTGCTTTTCCATCCACAACTTGGCCGCGCCTTCCGGATACGGATGCTCAATCGATCGGGTGTACGCGGCGATTTCCTTGCACTGCAATAACTCCTGGACGACCATTTCGTCTTGAGATCGAAACGGGCGCAGCGTGAGGCGCTCGGTGGTCAAAACCGGCTGGGGAGCCACGGCGTCAGCTGCGTTTTGCGCGTTGTTAACGCTGTCGTTCATTGGCAATGATGTACAGTGGCGGACCTGCCGCAGGGTCTTGGCGCTATCCAGACGCACAGCGTGGGCAACCGCGCGTGCCCCTGCCCTACGATGACCGTTGCCATTGATCCGCGTTCACCCATGATAATGATACCAGTTTTGACGTTTGGTTCGCCTGCCGGCATGCGGAGGTTCGGCCGGAGCCCCGCGAGTGGCCCATTCGGGGCAAATGTGACCTAAGCTTGTCTGACCGGCTTCCGTTGTGGTGGCTTTGAGCCGTCGAACCCGACCTCAGCTACCGATCCTCCCACACCTGGATTGAAATACGACTCGAGAGACCCATGGGCCTGCTGCATCAGTTTTTCATCAACGTGTTTCAACAGTCGCCCGCCTATCAGGAGCTCGGAACCGATTTTGCTAAAGCCAAGCGGCAACGGCTGGAAGCCCATTTGGAAGTCGACACCTATGGCGATTTCCGCCTGACCGACGCCGTTCGACCGTCAATGAATCGAACCATCTCCCCCTGTCAGGGTTACCGGCACGACAATTATCACGACGAAGAATCCAAGGCCGACGTCCCGGTCATCATGGCGGCCGCCTCCCGCGAGATTCTGTTTTCGGTGTTTATGCAGTTGGTTCAGCGGCTGGGCGAGTGCGTCGACGTGGTACTGGAATCCAGTCACGACCATCAAATCAACGGGCACATCGATTACTACCGCGAACACATCGACACGCCCGTACTGACCAGCACCCTGTGGGAATACGAAAATCTGTTGATGAACGACGGGTGCACCGGAATTGCCGTGTTGAATCCGGAAGTGCCGCAGGAAGTTCAGTTTGACGAGCACAAACTGCTGATCATTTACGGCAGCCCGTTGGAACCGTTTGAACATATCCTCGAACAAAACAACGTCGTCCGCCGTGACGACATGCGGTTTATCACCGAAGCCGATCACGTTCATACGTCCAGCGAGAATTATCGACGGCAGTTCGAAGAGCTAAGAACGCTGCTGGGGATCGACGCCGATTTCGGCACAACCAATCCCTGTTAGCAATCCCTGTTAGCCGGAATCCATTGGCATCTGTCCTCGACAAATCTTCATCGCGATCAGGCTGTTCCGCTGCGATGATGATCGTGACCTGATTCACCACACGCCTCATCAGCCAACAATTGGCGGGCGTAATCCTGCCAGGGGCGTTCCGTTCCCAACCGGTGGACCAATCGGCGAATCACCTCCAAATCCTCAGCATAGTCGACGGTCATGCGCAACGACGAACAATCACAAGGTAAATAGCTGTCGTCATGCCTTCGATTGGCTGCCGCGAATTGGCTGTGACCATGCCAGTCGGATCGATGGTAGATAAATGGCGTGACGTGTTCGCGTTGCGACGGCTGATCCGCCTGCTTCCAGGCCGCCTGCAGCGCTTCAAAACGAAAGCACTCGACGTCGTTGCCCACTGGATAAGTCCGATCGAGCGTGTTGGAACAATAATCGACTTCTTCACGGCAACAAGTGGCGATTACCGCATCCACCACGGTCGGATCGATCAGTGGGCAATCCGACGTAACCCGCACCACGTACTGAGGCCGGTACCCAACCGCGGCGCGGTAGTAACGGTCCAGCACATCGGTTTCGCTTCCGCGAAACGCCGGAACCCCCAGGGCCCGAGCGATTTCCACAATCGGTTCGTCGTCGGGCTTATTGGTCGTGGCGACGACGATTTGTTCCACTAACCGTGCCCGCTTGAGTCGCTGCAAGTGAATCGCCAACAGACGTTGGCCCCGGACAGTTTTAAGTACTTTGCCCGGCAGCCGCGTTGAACCGGTGCGGGCCTGAGTAATCGCCAGAATGTTCATGGCCGTCGCTGAATGATCGGTGTTTCAACGCAGCGATTGTCGTGAAGTTTGCGAATGTTGTCGATGTCAATCCTTTTCCCATAAGACGCAAAGTCGAATCCAGTTTGGTCGCAACATGGCCCCGCCTTGCGGTCAAACCAGATGCGTCCAATTCAGGTGAACGCGCTAAAGCATCAATTTCGTTTTGACGTCCGCTACCTTGGCGTGTTCAAAATGGTCAATGGACATCGTTTCCGCGTTTTCTTCCCGGGCGATTTCATCCAACATACCCTTGCGGCGCGATGCCATGATTTCCATTCGACCGAATCCGGGTTTGTCCTGGTGTTCATGCGAGAATATATGGCGGATGTCGACAAAGCCTAACCAGTACAACATTTTCGCCATCACCCGCGGCCCGCTGGGCATCCAGCAAAGCGAATGCACGCCGGACATCGGTGCCTGGGTATTCTCGAAATAACAGACCAGCGAATCCGAATTTTCAATGAAGCGACGAGCCGTGTTGATCCACAACACTTCGCGCGTCATGTCCGCGGCGATTTTCAGACCGAGGATCGGATCGGCCAGGTGATAGAAAATGCCCTTAAACAACGTAAAGTCAGCGGGTTCCAATTTTTTTTGCGGCAGCTGCAGCAAATCGCATACTTCGAAGGAAATCCGATCAACCGGCGCCACCGTGCGATGTTTCAATATCAATTGGGCTTGGTCGATCCAGTGGGGGCGCACGTCGAATCCATGCACGCGCTGGGCGCCCAATTCCCGCGCCCAAAAACAGTAGCCGCCGGCGTTGCAGGCGCAATCCAGAAATCGTTTGCCACCGAGTCCCTGTGGGTAGATCAAATTCGCCTTTTTGATAAATCGTTCGCGCGGGTCAATCATGCCCACATTGTTGTTGTTGGCCCGCACCCGCTCCGATTCATCAAAGGCCGAAAACACGTCCACCTCATCCGTGATTTGGACGTTGTGGTGCCAGGGCCTGTGCTGGCGAATTTTTTGAATCAACTTGTCGGCTGTGATCTGCATGCGGATCGCCTCGTTATTCATGCCGCAGGGCTTGAATCGGATCCAGCTTGGCGGCCCGGATGGCCGGATAGATACCGAACAGAATACCCACCAGCACCGCGATGCCGAATGCCAGTGGGATCGAGATCGGCACGATGATCGGCGTCACATCGCGAACGGTATCCGGCAATTGGCCAATCATTTTGGGAAACCAGGATTGCAGCGCGTCGCGGATTTGCGATACGACCCAGGGGCAGGACAAGCCGCCGACGATTCCCGTGGCGCCGCCGACCACCGACAACACCACGGTTTCCACAAGGAATTGCCGCGTGATGTCGCCGCGGTTGGCGCCCAGCGCGCGGCGGATGCCGATTTCGCGAGTCCGTTCGGTTACCGTGGCCAGCATGATATTCATGATGCCGATCCCGCCGACCACCAGCGAGATGGCGGCGATCAAGCCCATGAAGGCCATGAACATCAACCGCGTGTTGCGGGCTTGCTCCAGCAACTCCAGCGGGATGACGATGGCGTAATCCGCGTCTTCATGACGCTGGCCCATGATCGTTTCAATAGCGTTGGCCGTGGGGATTACGTCGTTCATCTCCCGCACGCGAAATGTGATCTGGCTCAGTTCGACTTGTTCGTTAACGCGGCTGCCGGCGCTGCGTTCCATCGTCCAATCGCCGATTCGCTGCCAGAACACGTGAATGGGAATGTACACATCATCGGTGAAATCCTGGGCTTCCAGTGAGCTGCCGATGGCGGCCATCATGCCGCGTTTTTTCATCACGCCCACGACCCGGTAGGGGACGTCGCGCACCCGAATGATTTTGTCAAGCGCCGAGTCGATTGGGAACAATCGCTGGTTCAATTCGTGCGACAACACGCAGACGTTTTCAAGATTGTCGATATCCAGTTGCTCAATGAAGCGGCCTTCGGCCAGTTCCAGCCTCATGACTTCGTCATAGCCGGGCGTACAGCCGATGAGATGAATGCCCAGATCGTGCATGCCGTAATGCAGCTCGCGCCGCGCGTCGCGAATCTGCAAAGCGCTGCCAATCGTGGGCAGTGTTTCCGTGAGAACTTTGAAATCGTCGCGGGTGATTCCGTAAATGGCCACCCAACTCTGGTCCAGTTCGCCGTCGTTTATCGGTTTGACACTTTTCAGAATGATGTTGTTGGTGCCGAGTTGTTCAATCTGATCTTGAACTCGGCGGCTGATTCCCTCGCCGATGGCCAGCAACCACACGACGCTGGCGATACCGATAAATATCCCCAGCACCGTCAGCATCGAGCGCAGCGGATGCAGTGCCAGGCTTTTAATGCCTAATCGCCAAATTGTCGGCCGGAAAATTTGCATGGTCCGTTGAAATGGTGCCCGCGGGATTTGCCGTCAGCTAATGAGAAGGATCCGCTCAGGTTCGGGTCGACGGTCCAGCCGCCAACTAGGTGATTAGGTGTCCCCGTCGGATTGGGCGGTGTCCCCCAATTGGTCGCGGAAGCGGTCGGGGTCGACCAGCACTTTTTCGCCGGGTTCGACACCGCGATGGATCACCACCGTGCTTTGATTGTTGGGGCCAATGTCCACCGATCGCAGTTCGAGTTTGTCGCCGCTTTGCACCACCACGAAATGAGATTGGTTCTGTTTGATCAGCGAGGAAACAGGAACTTGCACCGCGTCGGCCAATTGTTCGACAAACATTTCGACTTTGGCCCGCAACCCGGGTCGCACCATGTCATTTTGCTCAAGCACATCCACAAACACTTTGTATTCGATGGGCGCCTGCGACCAGCGGCGCGGCTCGGGAAAAGCGGCCACTTTGCGGACGACACCCTTAATCGGCGTTTCCGGGGCCGTATCCAAGCGGATGATGGCGGTTTGACCGGCGCGGACGGCGTTGATTTTCGAATCGTTCACTTTGGCCGTGACTTGCATTTTACTGGGGTCCGGCAAGCGAATAATTGGCTGGCTCTCACGCACGGTAACGCCTTCTTCGATCACGATGCCCGAGTCGCCGCGGCCGTCAATTTCGTTGGCGTACACGACCTGGCCGTCGGTGGGTGCCAGGATGCAGCAGGCCTCCACTTGGTCTTCGTAGTATTTGAGACGTTGTTTGCTGAGGTCCAGCGTGAACTGAGCCGCCTCGAGATTGGCTTCCTCTTTATTGATTTCCGCTTTCAGTTCCGACACCATTCGATCGCGGGTGAATTCCTCGTATAGCGCCAGCTTGCTCTTGGACAGCTCGAGTTCTTTTTTGGCTTTGACAACGGCGAACCGGTCGGCTTCTAGCTGGGCCTTGGTCACGTATCCCTTGCGGGCCAGGTTTTCGCTGTAGGTTTGATATTGTTCTGCGCGTCGCAGGTTTTCTTGGGCAAATGCGTGTTCGGCTTGCAGTGTCTGCAGTTCCTGTGAAAAGACGCCGTTCTCAAATTCCGCCAGCGCCCGGCGGGCGGCCTCCAAGTTGCTCTCCGCCTGGATTACCGAGGCGCGGTCGGTGGCGACGCGAATTTTTTCCTCGATCAATTCATCGCGCAGGCCGGCGTCGTCCAACTGCACGAGAAAGTCGCCCGGTTTGACCATCGTACCTTCGTCGACGATTTTCAAAATCGCGGTGCCACCTCGCTCGCGAACGCGACAGCGGATTTCAACATTGCTGGAGCTTTCCACATCGCCCGATTCGGTGATCGTCGAAACAAAGTCGCTGCGGATCACTTCAAACGTTAACGCCGATTCGGGAACCTTCGACGTGGAAGCTGATTTGCCGTAAAAGATCGTGCTGACCACCAGCCCGACGCCGAGCAATAAGCCGACGGCCACGCTGGTTTTGAGAAAGCCTCTGTTCATGTGCGGAAGGTGATTGTGGTTGAAGTGATGGCGATCATTTGCCGTGAAACGACGATCCATCCCGGCGCAGTAGGAAGCACTACATAGTGTACCGGCGCCCGATCAAAAATTAAACCAACTTTCGGAATTCAAATGGGCCCGACCGCTGCGGTTTTGCGACGCCGGTGATTTTTCGACGGAAAGATTTTCCTGATTCTCGCGACCGCTAAAACCGACACTTCGCCACCCAGAACATCGGCGTCTACTACCGGTTTTCTGATTTCGCTATGATCGAGCTTATGGCACAGAATTCGGATCAATCAACCGCCGGTTCGACCCGCGTGTTGCTGGTGGAAAACGACCCAGATCACGGGGCCGCGATGGCGGAGAGCCTCGAGCGCATCGGTTTCAGTTGCACGCTGGCCACTACCGGACCCGAGGGCGCCAAACTGATCGAGGACCAGACATTCGACATCGTTGTCACCGACCTGGTGATGAACGAAGTCGACGGCATGCAAATTTTGAATGAGGCCAAAGCCAAACAGCCGAATTGCGAAGTAGTGATGGTGACCGGGCACGCGACCATTCCCAAAGCGGTCGAGGCCATGCAGCAGGGCGCTTTCAATTTTCTGGAAAAGCCGATCACGCCCAAACGCCTGCAAGCGGTCGCCGGCAAGGCGGCTGAATCGGTGCGTTTGCGATACCAAAACCTGGACCTGCAGAGCCGCCTCGATGAGCGGTTTGGGTTTGAAAATCTGATCTATTCCAGCGAAAGCATGAAAGCCGTGATCGAGCGGCTGAAACGCATCGCGCCCACCGACGTCGGTGTCCTGATCACCGGCGAAACTGGAACCGGCAAAGACGTGATTGCGCAGGCCATTCACCAGAACAGCCCCCGTAAAAAGAAACCGTTTGTGGCCATCAACACGGCGGCGGTGGCCGAACACCTGGTGGAAAGCGAATTGTTTGGTCACGTCAAAGGCGCCTTTACCGATGCCATCACGGATCGAGTCGGCAAATTCGAGTACGCCAGCGGCGGCACCTTGTTTTTGGATGAAGTGGGTGACATGCCCATGCCGACCCAGATCAAACTGTTGCGCGTCCTCGAGGAGCGCAAAATAACTCGCGTCGGCGACAATAAGTTGATTGACGTCAACGTTCGCGTGTTGGCTGCCACCAATCAAGATCTCGAGGCGCAAGTCGAACACGGCAAGTTTCGCAAAGACCTGTTCTTCCGGTTAAATATCGTGACGGTGCATCTCGACCCGCTGCGGGAACGCCGCGCCGACATTATCCCCCTGGCCGATCGTTTCAGAAAAATGGCCAACAAAAACAACGGCAAGCACGTCAAAAATTTCTCGCCCGAGTTGACGCGGTGGATGTTTGATCAACCGTGGTCGGGCAATATTCGTCAACTCAAAAATGTCGTCGAGAGCATGGTGGTGCTGGACATCGACAACGTGTTGGACATGGATGATTTGTCGCCAGACCTGTTGGGACTTGACGTGGAAAGGCCACCGGAGGGGGATCGGATCGATGGGTCCGAATCGCTGCTCGTGGGCAAATCGCTGAAAGAAATCGAGCGCTGGGCCATTGAAAACACGCTGAAACTGGCAGGCGGCAACCGCGAAGAAACCGCCAACATTCTCGGCATCAGCGAGCGCAACTTGTACCGCAAACTCAGAGAATATCAGTTGAACTAGCCCGCGCCCGCAGCGCGGTTTTCACGGATTGGGCCCATGGCAGAAATCAGGAAACTACCGCCGAGCGTGGTCAACAAGATCGCCGCCGGCGAGGTGATCGAGCGGCCGGCCAGCGTGGTCAAGGAACTTTTGGAAAACTCGATCGACGCTGGCGCCACGCGTCTGGAAGTCGTAGTCGACCAGGGCGGGATGGAGTTGATGAAAGTCACCGACAACGGTCACGGGATAGCCGCCGACCAATTGCCGCTGGCGGTCACCAGCCACGCCACCAGCAAGATAGGCACCGCCGAGGACCTGTTTTGTGTCGGCACCTTGGGGTTTCGCGGCGAAGCATTGGCGTCGATCGCCGAAGTCAGCCAGATGGTGGTGCGGAGCCGCACCGCCGAACAGGATTCCGGTTGCGAATTGCGGGTCAACGGCGGGCAATCCGAATCCACCGCGCCATGCAGCTGCGCCGTCGGCACCAGCATCGAGGTCGCCAACTTGTTTTTCAATACACCGGTGCGGCGCAAGTTTTTGCGCACGACCCAGACCGAAATGGGCCATATCACCGAGGCCTTCGCCCGCATCGCGCTGGCCCGTCCGGAACTCCACGCCGTACTGATTCACAACGGCCGGACTGTTCACGACCTGTCGCCGACGCATCATTGGGCTCAGCGGGTCGCCGACTTTTTCGGGTCTGACATTGCCAATTCGTTGATCCCGATCACCAGCCAGGAAGGGCCGATCCGCATCTCCGGATTCGTGGTTGACCCATCGCATAGCCGCGGCAACAACCGCATGCAGTTTTTATTTCTAAATGGTCGCTACATTCGCGATCGCGCATTGCAACATGCGCTGGGTGAGGCCTACCGCGGCCTGCTGATGACCGGGCGATTTCCCATGGCTTTTTTGCAAATGGACATGCCACCAGAGTTGGTTGACGTAAACGTGCACCCGGCCAAATTGGAAGTGCGTTTCCAAGAAGGCGGTCGTTTGTACAGTCAACTGTTGGCAGCGATCCGCAACAAGTTTCTCACCACCGATCTGACGGCGCGGGCGCCGCTGGGCATGCCGGCAGAGGCAGCCGCCGCCGCTGGAGACCCGTCCCGGTCGGTCGGCACGGCCGGCACTCCCGCCCCGACGTCGCCGGTTCGCCAGGACACCATACCGCTGCAGGCCGACTGGCCCGTCCGCGACTGGACCAGCCCGCAACAGTCTTTGCGTCCGAACCCGAACGCGGCGACCGAACCCGCCGCCAGGTCACGGGATGCTACGCCCGATCCCCCGCAGTGGCCGGTACCCCCCGGCCACATTCCAAGTTCCGATCGCATCCAGCCCCGGCAATCGCGCGCGTTGCAGATTCACAATCGATACCTGGTAAGCGAATCCGAAGAGGGTGTCGTGGTGATCGACCAGCACGCGTTGCACGAGCGGATCATATACGAACAATTGCGTGAAAAAGTATTGAGCGGCCAGCTGGAATCGCAACGCCTGTTGGTTCCCGAGCCGGTGCCATTATCGGCAGCCGATGCCGCCAAAATCATCCAGTCGGCGGAATTGTTGGGCCGTCTGGGGATCCAGGTGGAAGCGTTTGGCGGCGATACCGTGTTGGTGTCGGCTTATCCCGCCATGCTGGCTAATCACAATCCGGCGGAGATGTTGCATGACGTGGTGGAATTGCTGACTCACGACAGCCGGCAGCTGGAAGCCCGTGATGTGATTGATGAATTGCTGCACATGATTTCTTGCAAAGCGGCCGTCAAGGCGGGTGACCAACTGTCCGACGAAGAAATCATGTCGTTGATGGAACATCGACAGCTTTGCCAGGACGCCCACCACTGTCCACACGGTCGCCCCACGGCATTAGTCTTTTCTCGTGAAGAATTGGACCGGCGATTCAAGCGGATTTGAACCTCAGTCGTTTTCAGACCAAAATAGGATGAAGCGACTGCGGCGGGCCCAGGTCGATTCTTGATTTGTTACATCGGTACTTTCAAAACGAATGATTTGCGTAAGCATTGGACGCGGACGACATCGCATGATGATCGCTGAGCACAAGCACCTGGCTCAGCAGGGCGCTGAACTTGTCGAACTGCGTTTGGATTACATCCGGCGGTCGGTAAATTTGCGGCGATTGCTGGACGACCGGCCGTGCGCCGCGATCGCCACTTGCCGCCGCCCGCACGAGGGCGGCAAGTGGATGCGATCGGAAGACGACCGGCTGGTGTTATTGCGGACCGCCATCGCCGACGGCGCCGATTACATTGATTTGGAATCGGACGTGGCAGGAAAAATCCCGCGGTACGGCGAAACGAAACGGATCATCAGTTATCACAATTTCCACGAAACACCGGACGACCTGGAAGCCATTCATGAAATGATGTGCCGGCTGGATCCGGACATCATCAAGCTTGCCACGATGGCCAACAGCCCGGTCGACAACATTCGGGCGTTGCGGTTGTGCGGCAACAACAAGATTCCCACGGTGGCGTTTTGCATGGGCGATATGGGATTGCCGTCGCGGATTTTGTGCGGCAAGTTTGGCGCGCCGTTCACGTACGCCACGTTTAATCCGGAGCGCGTGATGGCGCCGGGGCAGTTGACGTATGAGCAGATGATCGAAGAGTTCCGCTACGACAAGCTGGGGCCCAAAACGCAAGTTCTGGGCGTGATCGCCGACCCGGTCAGTCATAGCCTCAGTCCGCAAATTCACAACGCCTGTTTGCGGAAAGCCAAGCTGGACATGATCTACTTGCCGTTTCGCGTGCCGGCCGAACACCTTGACGGTTTTATGGAAATCTGCGCCGACTTGGGGCTGGTCGGACTTAGCGTCACCACGCCGCATAAAGAGTCGATTCTGAAACACATCAACGCATTGGATGATTTGGCGGCTGGTATTAAAGCCGTGAACACGGTGCTGTTCCGCGGCAACGGCGTGTTGGGTTTCAATACGGATTGCCACGCGGCGCTGGAGAGCTTGCGGCCGCATTTGGAAACGCAGTATGAAGAACAGCCGTTCAAAGGACTGCGGGTGCTGATCCTGGGTGCTGGCGGCGTGGCCCGCGCCATCGCGTTTGGCTTGAACCGAGAGGGTGCCAAGGTGTTTATCTGCGCCCGCAACTACCGAGAAGCCGACTCGCTGGCCGCCGAACTCCAGTGCCGCTCGGTCGATTGGACCGGCCGCGTGAACCATGAATGCGATATCCTGATCAATGCCACCACGGTGGGCATGCACCCCAACCTGGACGAGTCGCCGTACGAGAAGGAATGGTTTGACAAAAACACGATCGCGTTTGATGTCGTTTACAATCCGGAACAGACTTTGTTCATCAAGTTCGCGCGGGAAAAAGGCTGCCGTGTCGTGACGGGAGTGGATATGTTTGTCAAGCAGGCGGCGCGGCAATTCGAAATGTTCACCGGCCAAAAACCCGATGTGAACTTGATACGCGACGTGATCAAAAAAGCCACCAGTCCCGCCCGCTACTAACCCTGTTCTTGAACTCTGCGGTCAACAGTCGGAGAGCAAACCGCTGCGCGTCAACCATGAATCTGTTTTTGATCGGTTATCGCGCCTCCGGCAAAACGACGGTGGCACAAAAACTGTCGCGATTGCTCGGTATGCCCTGGATCGATACCGACCAGCAAATCACCGATCGGGCGGGCCAGCCAATTCGCCAGATCTTTCAACAAGGCGGTGAAGCTGCTTTTCGGGAGATGGAATTTCAGACGCTTAAAGCAATATGCGGCAAGCGGCACAATTCAGTTGTGGCCCTCGGCGGTGGGGCGGTGATGGAGCCGCGATCGCGACGACTGGTCGCCAATCACGGCCGCTGCGTTTGGCTGCGCACGCGACCCGATACGCTGGCGACCCGGTTAGAACGGCAGCCCGCCGCAGACCAGCGA
>JBFILF010000113.1:0-12893 GCA_041599835.1 Pirellulaceae bacterium | reverse complement strand
TGGGCGATTCTCTCGGCAGCTTGGCTTGCCATCTGCACTTCGTTATTGGCCATTCGCGCTGTTTTTTGAACTTCAATCAGTGTGCCGCCGGTGCGCCCGCAAGCACGTCGCATATCGCTTGGGCAACCCGCTCGACATTTGCGGGGTTGACACCTGCCACGTTGATGCGACCGCTGCGGAGAGCGTAGATGGCATGTCGTTCCCGCAGCAAATCCACTTGATCCGCCGTGAGTCCCGAAAATCCGAACATGCCGTGTTGCTCGGTCAGAAATTCAAAACGGTGATCGCCGGTCAGCTGTTGCAGGTTACTGGCCAATCGCTCGCGCATGTCCCGGATGCGGCCGCGGATTTCCACTAATTCGTCCTGCCATAACTTCCGCAACTCGTCATGCTGCAGCACGGTCGTGACAATGACCGCCCCGTGTTTAGGCGGGTTGGAATAAATCGCGCGGATGATCGACTGCAAGAACCCATCCATTCGCTGCGCCTGTTCTGGCGACTCGGTCACGGCGGTGATGGCCCCGACGCGTTCGCCGTACAGGCCGAAATTCTTTGAATTGGAACTGCAGATCAGGAATTCCGCTCCCAATTCGGCCAGCCGCCGCAAGGGGAACACATCGCCATCGATCGATTCGTGGAATCCCTGGTAGGCGCAATCAAAAATCGGCAACAGATTTCTCTCACGCATGAAGCCAAATACGATTTCCCATTGGTCGGGTTCCAAGTCGATGCCCGACGGGTTATGGCAACAGGCGTGAAACAAAAACGCGTCTCCGGGAGCTGCTTCGCCGAGAGCCTCGACCAGCCCGTCGAAATGGAGTCGGGTTTTGCTGGAATCCAGGTAGTGGTAGTGACGGGTGGCCACATTCGCTTGTCCAAAAATATTGAGGTGATTGGACCACGTGGGATCGCCGATCCACAGCACGTTGTCGGCCCGCTGTTGATCGAGAAACTCGGCGGCGATGCGGAGCGCACCGGTTCCGCCGGGGGTTTGTATGGTGACATATCGGCGATCTTGCCGGGCTGGCGAATCTTCGCCCAATAACAACCGGGCGGCCGCCAGGTTGTAGTCGCCCGAGCCGGCAATCCCCAGGTAGTTTTTCGTCGTTTCGGTTTTCAGCAATTCGGCTTCGGCAAGTTTGACGCATCGCATTACCGGGGTTTCGCCCGCTTCGTTTTGGTACGTGCCGACCGTCAAGTTGATCTTGTTGGGATTGGAATCCGCACGAAACTGGTCGAACAAGCTGAAGATGGGATCGGGGGGAACCGACGGAACCGACTGAAACATGGTTGCTCCTGTAGTTCAGCGCAAATCGCCGTGTGCCGGACACAGGCGGCTTGACGATTCGCGAAACGCCTTGCGAGAATCGACTTAATGTAATGGGTTTTGGACCGTTCCGGCAGTCCTCGCCGCGCCCGCCCGCTCTATGCCGCTCAACGCAACTTATTCAACGCTATTGGAACCATGAATCAACGTGTTGGGCTTTGGCTGATCGGCGCGCGGGGTGGCGTGGCGACCATGGTCAGCCTGGGATTGGCGTCGCTGCAGAAAGGTCTCGTCGATCACACGGGTTTGGTCAGCGAACTGGGCGATTTTGAGCATCTCGATTTGATCGACTGGTCCAACATCGTGGTGGGCGGCCATGAAATTCGCAGCACCTGCCTGGCGGACGAAGCCCGTAATTTTATCACCAGTTCGGGTGCCATCAGCCCGCAGCTACTCGAATCATGCATGGAGCCGCTGCAGTCCACCGACAAGCGCATCCGCCGAGGGATTCTTGAAAATGCCGGGCACGCCATTCAGCAGCTGGCAGACGACGACGTTCGAGACGACGAATCAACGACGCGGGCCAAAATCGAATCCGTAAAACGCGACGTGCAAGAATTTGCCGACGAACACCAGTTGCGCACGGTGGTCATGATCAACGTGGCATCCACGGAACCGCCGATCGCGACAGCAGCGTTTCCGGACACTTGGTCAAAACTCAGTGCCATCATCGAGCGACCTGGCAGTCCGCTGCCATCGAGCACGCTATACGCGGTGGCCGCATTTGAGCTGGGTTATCACTACGTGAATTTCACGCCGTCGCTGGGAAGCAACTTGCCGGCCTTGCACGAATTGGCCGATTCGCAGCGGGTGGCGCACGTGGGCCAGGATGGCAAGACCGGAGAAACGCTGATCAAAAGTGCATTGGCGCCGGCCTTCGCGCTTCGCAATCTGCACGTCATGAGCTGGGTCGGTCACAACATTTTTGGAAACCGCGATGGGCAGATACTCGATGACCCGGAGAATAAAAAATCCAAGGTGGCGACCAAAGACCAGTTGCTGGAGGGCATTCTCGGTTACCAGCCGCAATCGCACATCAGCATTGAGTACATTCGCAGTTTGGGCGACTGGAAAACCGCCTGGGACCATATTCACTTTCGCGGTTTTATGGGCGCGGCCATGACCATGCAGTTCACTTGGCAAGGTTGCGATTCGATGCTGGCTGCCCCGTTGGTGCTGGACCTGCTTCGGTTTACCGAACGCGCCGTGCGGGGCGGGCAATTTGGAGTGCTCGATTTCTTGGCCTGTTTTTTTAAGGCCCCGATGGGCTGTTGTGACAACAATTTTGTGCGGCAATTTGGCCTGCTACAGCAGTGGGCGTCCCACGTCCCCACCCCAACTGCCCCTTAGCAAAGTCGCGAAACTTCGCGGCGTTCTCATCGGATCAACGGAGATTCCTAACGAATTCCCGGCGCTCACGACTGCGGCGCCCCAAAACTTTGTAGTGATCTAATTTCCGAGACTTGCTAAAATTCGTGGTGTAGGACCCCTCGAGGAACGTTTGATAGTTCATCTAACACGCCAGGCCGCAGTACGGCAAAAATTCAACTCGTGACATTTCGCTGGAGATTAAGAAATGAGGACCACTTTATATTCGTTGATTGTTTTGTTTACCGTCTCTGCCGCCTGGGGCCAGGGGACCGAAAAACAGGCAACGGATGAAAAGCCGAATGAGCGATTCGAACAACGGGTAGTGATTGCCGCCGCGTCGGAGGACGGAGGTGCGCCGCAATTACAATTCTTTGCCACATCCTCAACGGGTGACGACACGATGTTTCTGGCGTCGCCGATGGCGATCCAGGCCGATCCGTTTTCGCTGGTAAACAACGATAGTGTGCAAAAAGAGATCGAATTAATCGACGAGCAACTGGAACAACTGAATCAACTGCGCAGCGAGTTTAGTAAAAAAATCAGTGCGCAGATGAACGACTTCACGTCCGGCGGTTTCGACGGCGCACGCGGTGACCAAATCAAGCAGTTGGTGACTCAGTTGAAGGCCCAGCAGCAAGAGCAAATGTCGCAAATTCTGTTGCCGCACCAGCTTGATCGGCTAAAACAAATTGCGCTGCAAGTGCAAATGCAACGCGCCGGGAACATGGAAACATTGACTAGTCAGAAAATCGCGGAAGCTCTGGAAATTGACGAGGACCAAAAGCAGCAACTGGAGGACCGCGCCAAAGAAATCAAGGCGAAATTGGATGCGCGGATTGCCCGTCTCAAAGAGCAGGCCCGGGAAGAACTCTTTCGGGAGTTATCGCCCTCGCAGAGAAAAAAGCTCAAAGAAATGATGGGCGATGCTTTTGAGCTGCAAACAGAAAGCTGGAGAGACCGAGTCAAAAAGATGCGACGGGTGCAAACCCCTTCCGACAATGACGACCAATAATGCTGGCCTGGCACGAAATTGCGCTGACTAGTCGTCTTCGTGCGGGATGGAAATGATCCGCAGATACTCAGCCAGCCGGGATTGCAAATCCAACAAATGATGCCATTGGTTGATGTCGAACTCGACTTTGGTCGATCGCGGTTCGACTTTGGCCGACGCAATCAAGCGTCGCATATGCAGGTGCATGAACTCGAAGACTTCGGCCAGTTGCGCGGCCTGGCCCGGTGACAGTCGCGTGGGCAGGCTGGGTGGATCGAGTTCCAATAATTTGAGTTGGACGTTGGACTCATCCCTCAACGCGTCAATATCAATGTCGCTTTCCGGCTTTCCATCTCCCGAATGGCGTCCGTTGGCACTGAGCCGGCCGAGCCGTTGGCGAATCTGCTGGCGAGTGCCCACCAGGATCGTGCTGCGGCCCAGCGAAATCATGTCGCCAAATTTAAGGATCCGCAGTTGTGTTTCTTCACCATTGACTTTGGTGCCATTGGTGCTTTCCAGATCGGTCAGCACCAGGTCTTCGTGGTCGCGTTGAATCTTGAGATGAAAACGGCTGACCCGTTCATCGTTTAACTGGATCGTGTTGCCCTCTTCGCGGCCAATCGTGATCGGCGTATCGATATCGTTAAAGATACGACCGCGATCCGCACCGTCGAGGATTCGTAGCGTTATCAGATCCATGGGCGTTTGCATGGGAGCAGATGTGCCCCTCGAACGAGTTGATAAGTACCACAGTATAGCAACACGGTCTTGCGCGGCTAAACCGCGGCGACCGGTGGCGGATGAGCGACTCCAGGAAGCCGTCTCTCAATTTTAAGCGGAAATCGTCGAATTGCCCTCCGTACCTGCGGCAATCGGCCGTTTTCTTGGAAATTCAGCATTGAAATCACCCGGATTCCGAGCGACAGATCTTGCTCGCTGTCGATTACGTAGGCTATGACGGCTAGTCAGTCAATTTGGCGGCGCCTGTTTCATCAGGTCCCTCAGCAACCGCAACGTCGTCAAAGGGGCGTGCCGTTGCCTGCCACGTTTGATTGACCAAGTCGCTGAGCATTTGCTGGGCTGGCAAATAGTTGGAGCAGTTTTCGACCGCCATTTCCAGCGTCCGCTGCGCGGCTTGGTAATCCCCTTGTTTCACCAGTCCCACCGCGATGTTGAACAACACACCGGCGCTGACCGGATGCCGCTCGATAATTTTGCCGTATTCTTCCAAAGCAGGTTCGATTTTTCCGCGCTGCATTAACAAATTGGCAACGTCCAACCGTGCGAAAATGCCGCGCCGATTGGTGTCGCGGTAGACCCGGATAAACTGCACCACGGCATAGGGAAAGCCCAGCAGAAATGGCAGGTTGCCCAGCAGCATCAGCCAGGCGCTGCGGCGCATGCATCCGGCGCAGCAATAAACGGCTTGGTGATGCACTCCCGCGTGAAAAACCAGAAAGTAAAAATACGTAATGGAAAACCACTGCGGGCGACTATACATGCCACAACGGCCGCAAATGCGATAGTCCTTTTCCACATCGTTCAGGCCCGGCACTTCAATGGTGGTGTTCAATGCATCGCAATAACCGCAATAGACTTGCGGCGCGAGTTCGTCTGGTTCAAACGTAAACACCTGCGCCTGACAATGCGTACAGATGGTGGAGCGACAGGCGTGGCCCATGCCACCCGCGGCCTGGCGTTCCAGCTGCGCCTGAAACCGGCGGCGGCTGAGTCCAAAATCAATCGCCTGCTTGAGTGCGGCGGCACGCTTGTAAACGCGAAGCGTCGCCTGCTCGGGTTGGCCCGTTTCGAGATCTACCCAGGAAAGATGCAGTCGCTCGTCCTCCCGCGCCACGTCGGTGATGCACGAGTCGGGGATTTCCACGACACCCAGCACCAATCGGTGCCCGTCGTGAAATCCTTTAAAACGGTCCAGCCCAAACTCTTGACCCGACGCATCAATTTCTCGATACCAGAATTCGAGCGGTGATTGTCGCAGCCGCGCGGTAAACTCCTGCTGGCCGGCTGCAGCGGTTGTCATTTCCTGTTGGTTTGAATCCACCACGCCGTTGTGCGGCCCTTTTGACTGAACAAATACCGGCCGGGTCAGATCCGGCAGCTACGAATGGCCTACGATTGAATTTTTTCGCGAATCACGTCCGCGCATTCGTGCTGGCTGATTCGCCATTGCTTTAACGAATCACGATCGCGAATGGTTACGGTTTGGTCAGATAGCGTTTGACCATCCACCGTAATGCAATATGGCGTGCCCGCTTCGTCTTGCCGACGATACCGTCGTCCCACCGCGCCTTTTTCGTCGTAGAACACATTCACGTGGCGTTTCAGATCGAGATAGATTTGCTGGGCGATCTCGGGCATGCCGTCCTTTTTGACGAGCGGAAACACGGCCGCTTTGATCGGTGCCAGTCGCGGATGCAATCGCAACACCGTGCGGCTTTGCAATTTTCCTTTTTCATCCGGCGCCTGATCCTCAACGTAGGCTTCACACAGAAACGCCAGCGCCGCACGATCGGTTCCCGCCGACGGTTCGATCACGTGCGGGATATACTTCTCGCCGCTCAAGTCGTCGCGATACATCAAGTCTTTGCCGCTGCCCTTCCATCTGGGTTGGCCGTGCTCGTCCAACTGCAATTCCAGCGGGTTCGTGTTTTCATCGAGCTTGCCTTGCATATGGCTGCGCAAATCGAAATCGCCGCGATGCGCCACGCCTTCCAGTTCGCCAAATTCACCTTCGCTCAAAAAAGGAAATGCGTATTCGATATCGGCAGTTCCCGTTGAATAATGCGACAGCTCCTCCGCATGGTGCTCTCGCATCTGCAGCCGCTCTCCGGCCAGGCCCAGATCTCGATACCACTGCAGGCGGCGGTCTCGCCAATATTGATACCAGGCGTGCGAGTGTTCGGGATGGCAAAAAAACTCGATTTCCATCTGCTCGAACTCGCGCGAGCGAAAGGTAAAATTGCGCGGCGTGATCTCGTTGCGAAACGATTTGCCGATCTGAGCAATGCCCAGCGGCAGCCGATATCTGGTGCTGTCAATCACATTTTTGAAATTGACAAATATGCCCTGCGCCGTTTCCGGACGGAGGAAGGCTACGTCGTTCTCACCGCCCAGCGCGCCAATTGTCGTTTTAAACATCAAATTGAATTCGCGCGGCTCGGTCAGCGAACCCAACGATTTGGCTTCCGGCGCCAGCACCGATTGCGGCTGGTCCACTTCGGTCAAACTGATGAGGGTGCCCTCCCATTGCAGCTGATCGGCGTGCTTGGCACGTAAGCCAAAAAACTTGAGGGCTTGCTGCTGCAGGTTCTTCTCGGCGTCGTCGCCGGATTGGCTCGTGACAAAGATGCGCTGGTCTTTAGCCGTGACCCAACGACCTACCAACTGGTCGTGCCGGTATCGCTTTTTGGACTCCCGGCAATCCACCATGTAGTCGTGAAACAAATCGTAATGACCGGAACATCGCCAGACTTGGGGGTGCATGATGATGGTCGTGTCCAAACCGGTCATCGAATACGGTTCGGGCGCGCCCGGCTGCTGGTTGATGTCGTCGTGGGAGGTGACCATATCGTGCCACCAGGCGCGTTTGATGTTGTTTTTCAACTCGACGCCGAGCGGGCCATAGTCCCAGAAACCGTTAATTCCGCCGTAGATTTCGCTGCTCTGAAACAGAAACCCGCGCCGTTTGCATAACGAAACAATCTGTTCCATATTTCGAGTGGGAGCCACTGCGGGCGGCGAAGCGGATTGGGTTTCGCTAGACATCAACGTGGGATAGTTTTAGGGGTTTTTCGGTTGCGGATCCGGGAAGGACGTACCGCGACTGGGGTTCGGCATTGCAGTTTAGCGGCAGACGCGGCCCGCGGTCTAGGCAAGCTTTGCGCGTGACTGGATCGGATCGGCAGTAGAAAGGTTCACGGCGACAAACGACATGGATGACGGGTCGAATCGCGCGACGATGTCAAAACGATCAATGTCGGCCGCAAATTCGATGTCTGCCCGAAGCCCCAATTTCAATAGATTTTGGCCACCCTCCGATTCGCACAGGCAATCGGTCAAGCTGCGGCCGCGGTCCATTATGCGTTGTGCCGCTTGCCACATTTCGCCGGCCGCATGGGCTCGGTGACTAAATTTGACCGGTTGACGGCCGGCCATTTCGGCACACAAACATCCAGCGAACAGCAAATCTTCGCTGGTCGGCCGGCCGTCGGTTCCCGAGCAAAGCAGGGCGATCCGCTCGGCGGCGGCCAGATAACGGCAGGTGGCACCCAAATTGACAAAGGCGCCGATGATAATCTGGTGGGCGTGACGAGCCGCTTCGATCGCTCGTGTGCCGTTGGTCGTCGTCATCACAATCTGGCCCTGGTTTACAATCTCCGGCTTGTAGTCTCCTGGTGAGTTCCCCAAGTCGAAACCGTCGATTTTGATGCCGCGGCGTTCGCCACCTAAAAGGCATTTTCCATTCTTTTGCTGGGCGGTTTCCTGGGCTTGTTCGATCGTGACGCACGGCCAAATGGAATCGGCACCCGCGGCCAGAGCCGCGATCATCGTCGTACCAGCCCGCAGGATGTCCACGACCACCACGGTTGTCTCGTCCAGATTCCAAGAAGGCAGGTGCTCCGGCAACATGAACACGTCGATTTTTTTCACTTGCCGAATGCCCTTATTTGTAATGCAATTTCCATTTGAATCGAATTTTTCGCAGGCGGTATTTGGTTTCCTCGACCTTGCACCCCAACACGTCGGAGATTTCCTCGAGGGAACATCCCTGCATCTTCATTTCCGCCGTACGCCGCAGTGCTTCGTCGTTCAGCGTGTCTAACAACTCGCTGCAGGACTTTAACACGTCCTCGACAAGTTCCGGCATCTGGTTCCGATCAATTAACTCGTCGATCCGATCCGGGGTGTTTTGGTTGATGTGCAGCGATGGCTTGCCGCCGCCACGTTTGGCCGCGTATTGACGGCGTCGTTCGGCAGATGCTTTGCGGATAGTAATGGTCACCAGCAACCGCCACAAATCATCTCGATTCTTCACCTCGAAACGACCCGCTTCGGCGCCTTCGAAAAAACTGTTCATGGCACTCAGCGCGACGTCCTCCTCGTCACGCACGGCTTTGGGCATCGACACCATCTTTTTTTGGGCCACGCCCACCATCCGTTTGAAAAACCGATTCCAGATCAACTCGGCCGCCCGCGAATCGCCTTCCTCATCCTCCAGTTTTTCGATCCATCGCGTGACATCTTCATTTTCACCGCTATCCGGTTGCGTCGATTCATCAGACATAACGTGAACCACGGGAAAGATTTAGGAAAACTCTGAAAAAAATCCCATAATTTCTTTCCCCATACGCGTGGCGGTTCGCCATTTGCTTTAGTGGAACAAAGATGGCGAAGGGTTAGGTTCTTCACGCATCGGGGAGGGTCACCGACATGAGTGGTGTAATCACAGATTTTGAACCAACGGTGGTTGGTCGTAAAGAGATTTCACGCCCCACGACCTCAGTTTTCCACGCCGCCGCCACCGGCGTTGCCACGCATTCCGAGCAGCTATCGCAGACTTCCGAGTTGCAACAGGCAGAATCCATGGATCAAAAAACCGGCCAACGGCTGGGAAATTTATTCCCGGCACACGCCCGACCGTCCCTCGAGTTACTACGAGACGCGTTCGTATACTCCGTTCAGTCCCGCTGCAACATGTGGGAATACGCCCTTGAGCTGCAGCAGCTCACCGTTCCTGGGGTTTCCCATAGCGACTTGCGTTGGCTGGCCCGCACAGGGATGGTCGAATACGCACAGGAGATCACGGCACGCGGCGATCGACAACGGCGATTCCAGCAATCCGGAAACCTTGCCTTCAACGGCCGAACCTGTTTTGTGTTGACTCGCAAAGGTCTCGACGCTTTGAAGCAATCTGTCCAAAACGGTCGTGCCAACAGCATGATTAACGGCTGGCGGGACGATTCAGTTGTCGGCCCTAATCATGTGGCATTTCGACTCAAACCGGTGTGGGATACGGAACGTCGAGAGCTGAGGTTTGCCGGGCGACTAATCAAACACTTCAAGTGGAAAGCTGCCAATCAGGAGCGTGTCTTGCTGGCCTTCAACGAAGAAGCCTGGCCGGATTGCATCGATGACCCGCTTCCGCCCTCGCACAACGTCAATCCGAAGCGTCGCCTACACGACACGATCAAATGCCTTAACCGCAACCATGCCCATCGCCTGATTCGATTCCACGGCAACGGCAACGGTGAGGGTGTCATTTGGCGACCGACCAAAATCTGCTTGCCGAACCCTCTCCCTTAGTGCATCGGCAATCGGAGTCATCCAGCCCCCCCAACACCCGCGACCGTCAAAGCCTTATCTGGCGACGATGGTCGCGGTTCTTATTTGCCCACGCTATGATTGAGTTTTTCACCGCTTGAATCTGTCCCCCATGGCGTTAAGTGCCTCGATTGGGGAACGGTTAGCTGATTGGGGCGGGACGTTGCCAAGCTGGGGCGGGACGTTGCCAGGCTGCTGTTGTTATTCACATGAGTCACTCTGTGCCCGAATCGATCGAATCATCGCCGTCGGCGCCGCCGGTCAACAAATCCGGCGAGCGGGTCCGGGAAATGTTTGGGGAGATTGCTCCTAAATATGACCGAATGAATCACTTGTTGTCGCTGCACGTCGACCGGTACTGGCGTTGGCGTACGGTGCGGTTGCTGGGCCCCCAACCCGGGCAGCGAATCTTGGATGTATGTACGGGGACCGGCGACTTGGCGTTGGCGTTTAGTCGGTTTGTGAAGGGGCAAGCGACCATCATCGGCGCGGATTTTTGTCCTGAAATGCTGGAAATTGGCCGGGCCAAAACCAAACGGCTGAAGGCTGACAACATTAAATTCGTCGAAGCCGATGCCCAGCAATTGCCCATGAACGCCGATACGTTTGATTTGGTCACCGTGGCCTTTGGGTTGCGCAACGTGGAAGATACCGATCGGGGGCTACGCGAAATGGCCCGTGTCTGTAAGCCGGGAGGCCAAGTCGGCATTCTTGAGTTTTCGGAACCGCGTCGCTGGCCCATTCGCGGCCTGTACGGTTGGTATTTTCGCAACGTGCTGCCGAAGATCGGTAACCGTTTGTCCAAAAATCAAAATCAGGCGTACCAATACCTGCCCCAAAGTGTCGGAACCTTTGCCGCTTACGAGGAACTGGCCGCCCAGATGGAGCAGGCCGGGTTAAACTCCGTCCGCTTCCATCCGCTGACGTTTGGCATCGCAACCCTCTACGTGGGAAGAAAATGAAGCGACCGATTGTGGTGGCCCTGACCGGAGGCAGTGGAGCAAGTTATGGCCGGAGGCTGGTAGACGTTTTGCTGGAATCCGGCGCCACGGTTTACGTGACGATCAGTCCGGCCGGCGCCCAGGTCATCCAGCACGAACTCAATCTGCCAATTGACCTGGAGCATTTTCAGCCCGGCCGGATGTGGCCAGACGTTGGTGAATCGCTGAACCAGCTGCAATATTTTCATTATCTCGATTACCATACGCCGCTGGCCAGCGGTTCTTATCTAACCGGGGGAATGGTGATTTGCCCGTGCAGCGGTGCCACCCTCAGTGGGGTGGCCCACGGGTCCAGCCGCAACCTGATTCAACGTGCCGCGGAAGTGCACTTGAAGGAGTCGCGTCGGCTGATCCTGGTGCCGCGCGAAACGCCGCTATCGCTGACGGCCATCGAAAGCATGCGGCTGGCCCACCTGGCCGGGGCGACGATTTTGCCGGCCATGCCGGCCTGGTACCACGGCGTGACATCGATCGACGGTCTGATCGATTTCATCGTGGCCAGAATTCTCGACCAATTGGGCATCGAGCATTCGCTGATGCGGCGGTGGGGGGACGACGTCACATAGCCAACGATTTGATGAAGCATTTGCCAAACAAAATTCGTGATCTGTTGGAAATGATCCGCTTTTCCCACACGATTTTTGCGCTGCCGTTTGCCTTGCTGGCAGCCTTGATCGCCTGGAACACGCCCGCCGCCGACGGATCGATGTTTGCCTTTCGCTTGCAGGATCTAGTCGGGATATTGGCATGCATGGTGGCGGCCCGCAGCGCCGCGATGGCATTCAACCGTTTGGTCGATCGCCACCTCGATGCGCAAAACCCGCGTACAAGGAACCGGCACTTGCCCAGCGGCGCTCTGACGGTGCCGGCGGTTGCCTGGTTTACCATTATCAGTTGCCTGGCCTTTGTGCTGGGCACGCTCCTGTTTTTGCCCAACCGCTTGCCATTGCTGTTGTCCCTACCGGTCCTGGGCGTGTTGTTGATGTACAGCTACACCAAGCGGTTTACCTGGCTGTCGCACGCCTGGTTGGGATTCGCATTGATGTTGGCACCGGTGGCCACGTGGATTGCGGTGCGCGGCGGCGCGGTCACGGTCGATCTCACGGACATGATGCCGGCGTTTGTGTTGGGATTTTCGGTTTTGTTTTGGGTGACAGGTTTTGACATCATTTACGCGTGCCAGGATTATGAATTTGATCGCCAGGCCAAGTTGAAAAGCCTGCCTGCGGCCGTGGGCGTAACCGCCGCGCTGCGTGTGGCGGCTGTGTGTCACTTCGTCATGATCGCATTGTTGGTTTCATTGCCGACGGTGTCACAACGGTTTGGCTTGGAAACGGGCCTTGGCGGCATCTACCTGGCGGGCATTGCCGTGGTGGCGCTGCTGCTGGTGTACGAACATCTGCTGGTTCGGCCTAGCGATTTAACGCGGGTAAATATCGCTTTTTTTAATGTCAATGCCGCCGTCAGCTTTGGTTTGTTGGTGGTAGGAGCGATAGATGTATTTGTATAAAACCGGTTAAGCGTGGCGTGATGTGACGGTACATTTTGGCGGCATAGACAGGTTTCAAGCGCCGCCGTAGACTCTGACTTGCTTTGCTGACAACGCCCAAACGTCCCGAGATCCGGTCGATCGACAAAAAAAATTCATGATTCTAACCACTGATCCGCGACTGAAACCGATTCGCGACAAAGTCGAGGCTGGAGAACGGCTGTCGTTTGAGGATGGCCTGTTGATGTATCAACCATCCTTGCCGCTGAACGACCTGGGTCAGTTGGCCAACTTGGTTCGTGAGCGGATCAACGGCAACGTGGCTTATTACAACATCAACACGCATCTGAATCCAACCAACGTTTGCATCTA
>JBFILF010000112.1:0-13043 GCA_041599835.1 Pirellulaceae bacterium | reverse complement strand
GCCTGCCTAACGTTTACGGGCAAGTCGTGCGACCTGCCCAAATTCACCTGGTCGCCTATGACCTGTCTGGAAACCTCGTGGATGAGGTGATCGAAGGGATGCTGGCCCGAGTCGTTCAGCATGAAGTCGATCATTTGCAGGGCGTCCTGTTTCCGGATCGCATGTCCGAGGCAGCCAGGAAAACCATCCAGCCAGAACTGGAAGCTTTTGACATCGAGTTTCAAACGCTGCTTAAGCAGAATCCGGAGTGGCACGTCGAGGCGGTAAACTTGCGGTTGGCCCGGCTGGAATCCGAATACTGCTAGTCACAGGTCGCAATCGATGAAGATTCTTGTGATGGGGACCGGGCCATTTGCCGTTCCGACCTTCCGTTGGCTACTGGCGTCCGAGCATCGATTGCTGGGCTTGGTGACGCGCCCCATTGTCGATGCCGGGCGGCGACGCAAAACCGCCGCCAATCCCATGCGCGACTTGGCCGAACAACAGCAACTGAAAATCTTCGATCCCGAAAATGTCAATCAGGTCGAATTTATTGAAACACTTGGCAGTGCTGGGGTTGATTTATTTGTGGTGTGTGACTTTGGCCAGATCCTTTCTCGATCTTGCCTGGCGGCTTCCAGCAAAGGCGGTATCAACCTGCACGGGTCACTGCTGCCGAAATATCGCGGCGCCGCGCCCGTCAACTGGGCCATCTACCACGGCGAGACAACAACGGGAGTCACCGTCATCCACATGTCACCGAAACTGGACGCCGGACCGGTGCTGGCGCAGCGAAGCGCGACCATTGGACCAAATGAAACCGCGGCCGAACTGGAACCGCGCCTCGCCGAGTTGGGCGTTGGTGCCGTGGCCGAAGCAATCGACCTGCTGAGTGACTGGGATGGCCAGTCATCAATTGGCCAGCCGCAAGACACTGCCCAAGCCACCCGGGCACCGCGACTGCAAAAAGGCGATGGCTGGATCGACTGGTCGCGGCCTGCCCAGGATCTGTGCAACCAAATTCGGGCCTTTCAGCCCTGGCCCGGCAGTTACACGAACTGGCTTGGCGAGAGCCAGCCGAGGCGGCTGATTCTTCATCAGGCGCGGACCGAGGAGGTCGCATGTACTCGAGCCCCCGGAACTGTGGAAATGGCCGGCGACGGGGCGCTCGTCGTGGCCACTGGTAGCGGGCGGTTGTGGGTGGAAACGCTGCAGCCAGCGGGAAAACGCCCCATGAGCGTGGCCGAGTTTTTGCGGGGTAGATGCATAAGCCCCGGCGACCGGTTGGGCAACGGCGGTTCCTCATAGGAAATCGGACCGTATTTTGGTTAGAATCGGCGTTTTGAGAAACAAGCGAATCGAACCGGGTTTCGGAAGCGGCGCTTTATTTTTTAGCAAGGGAGAACAGTCAGATGAGGTGGATCGCATGTTTGTGCGGATTGTTGCTGCTAACTGCGTGCAGCTCAACAGATAACACGACTGGCGACAAAGCCACGCCGGGCGAAAAGGCTTCCCAACCGGCGGCGCAAAGCCAGTCATCGCCAGCGGCTCAGGATGCGTCACAGCCAACGGCTCAAGACGCGTTGGTGAACGACGTAGCCGAAGAAGAAATGGAGGAGCGCACGGCCACGGCGCAACAGCGGTTTGACAAAATCAACAGCGATTTTGCCACGGCCATGCGGAAATACTCGACGGCCATGCGCAAGGCCAAGAGCAGCAAGGAACGACAAGAGATCTATGAGTCGAGTTATCCCAATCCCCGGGACTACGTGGCGCCCATGCTGGAACTCGCCAAGGAGTTTCCTGAATCCGAAACCGCTCCCCAGGCCTTGATGTGGATTGTGCAACGTAATCGTGGCGGAGAACTGGCCGACGAGGCGCGACAGTTGCTTTTAAACAATCACATTGATTCCGAATCGCTGGCCGAAATCGCGCTGGCCATGATGTATGAAAAACCTACAGCAGAAAATGAATCGGTGCTGACGCGGTTGACAGAGGAAAGCCCGCATCAACGCGTTCAAGGCATTGCGGCATATGTGGAAGCATTCAATCTGAATAAAGGTTTGGAGTCGTTGGCGCGACTCGACGAAGATGAACCAGACCTGCAAAACTACTTGAAAAACGCCAGCAGCAAGCTTGTCGCGTTGCACGAAAATGGCAAGACCGATGACGGTCATACGGTCGAGTCAATGTTCGAAAAAATAATCGACCAGTATGGCGACGTGGTGCTGTTTGAACGCGGCGACTCGGTCATCACCGTGGGAGCCAAAGCCGAAGGCGCTTTGTTTGAAGCCCGTCACCTGGCTATCGGCAAAGTCGTTCCCGATATCGAAGGCGAAGATCTGGACGGCACCGAATTCAAATTGAGCGAATATCGCGGCAAAGTGGTGATGCTGGATTTCTGGGGCGATTGGTGAGGACCGTGCCGGGCCATGTACCCGCACGAGCGGTCGCTCGTTAATAAACTGGCTGGTAAACCTTTCGCGCTGATCGGGGTCAACAGCGACAAGGACCGGGAAGCCATTAAGGAAATCGTCAAGGAAAAGAAGATCACTTGGCGAAGTTTTTGGAATGGGCCCGAGGGAACCAGCGGCCCCATCTCCACCCGCTGGAATGTGTCCGGCTGGCCGACCATCTACGTGATGGATGCCGAGGGCGTGATCCGATACAAAAATGTCCGCGGCCGCAAACTGGATGAGGCCATTACCGAGCTGATGGCAGAAATTGGCCACGAAGTCGATTTGTCCAACCACCAGGACCCGGCCGATGTGGCCGAGGAAGATGTGGCCGAGGAAGATGTCGCCGAAGAAAACCAGGCGGCTGACGACGAAAAGGCCAAGGAAGAAAAGCCGGGCGACGATAAGTCCGGCGAGTCGACTGACGACGACACGAAGAAATCAGACGACGACCAGGATGACGGCGACGGCAATTAACCCCAGCCGGTTAAGCCTGCTCGATTTTTTAACAAGCCATTTGTAACAAGGCCCGGTGCGACAACCGGGCCTTTTTTCTAATCTCCGATTGCCATAACAGCCTCAGTTATCCTTGTCTTTTTTCTTGTCGGCGGCTTTTTTTCCGTCGGACGTTTTCTGGGCATTTTCAGCCGACTCGTCATGGTCATCCGCGCCGTGGACCCGCACGCCGCGCGGATCGATCTGAATTCGCACCTCGGGAGGGATCGCGGGCACAAGGATTTGCGGCACGGCGCGAAATTGGCCCCGTAAATCGCGCACACCGGTTTGCGGTGACGTGAATTTTTCGTAGACCTCAAACGCCTCCGGATGACGTTCTTTCAAGTCTTCGATATCGACCGCCTCGTAGCGCATCGTGACACCGATGGTCAGTTCAATTTCCAGGTCGCCCACCTCTGTTGGAATCGCCTGCAAGTACATGGAAAGCTCCGGGTGAGCATCGACCAGGGCTTCGGTGTCGTCCGGACCATAACGGCGAGTAATTTTCATCGTGATTCCATTTGCCGGATCTTCTTCGATATAGGCCTTGAGGTTGTTTTCTGTTGCCCGGATTTTTTTTACGCCATTTTCCATCGTGGTTTGCACCGAACGATTAAAACTGTTCGTGTGGGCCATGTCCCAGATCAAGCCCATTTCCTGCACCGGCCGGAGTGGGGGAATCTCGGGTGGGACAACTTGCTGCGCTGCCAAAGTCGTTGGGATCAGGCAGGCAGCGACAATGGCAAAGATTCGGCGAATATTCATGGAAACGCTCCCCATTGGATGGGACAACAAATGCTATTTGCGGTCTAGCCTCAATGTTACTCGTTCAAGCAGAAAATGTCATTTGAGATTCGGGCTGCCGCGCCGAGTGAAGCAATGAAACGCGCCGCAGCGATCCCTGTCAGAAGATTGGCAGCGAACCTGGTTAGAGAACTGGACGTCCACTCATCGCGTCCGATCCATCCCAGCCTGACGATGGTGCTACTACCTCAATGGTCGCGCGACCCGGGCGCGTCCGTCAAAAAATTTCTAACAAAAAGCCACCTCATCCGATCCCTGCCCGGCCGGAATTCCCCTCGCATGACCGGTGCGCCTGCTGCTAAACTGGGCTGTTTGCCGTCCACCAGAGTTCCCCTAGCCGGTTTCGACGTGATCGAATCGAAAAACTTGTATATCGAAACCGTTGGCTGCCAGATGAATTTGCTGGACAGTGAAATGGTCGTCGCCAGCTTGCGGGGCAAGGGCTACCGGCTGACCGATAGCATCCACGACGCGGACACCATTCTGTTCAACACCTGCAGCGTTCGCGAGCAGGCGGAGAACAAGATCTACAGCGCGCTGGGGCGGTTGCGCCAGTTGAAGCGGGATTTTCCAGAAAAAATTATCGGCGTACTGGGCTGCATGGCCCAGAAAGACCAGGGGCTGATTTTTCAACGCGCGCCGTTCGTCGATTTCATCGTGGGTCCCGGCCAGTTGCAGCAGGTTCCCCAGCTGATTGAAAACGCCGCCATCGGCGGCGGGCAGCAGATGGCGCTGAGTCTGGGTCGCACCGACGGCAAGGCCGAGACGATTCGCCGCAGCCATGAAACGTTTGACCCGCTGCGCGACCCCAGCATGCGTCCCACGCCGTTTCAGGCTTATCTGCGGATCCAGATCGGCTGTGACAAATTCTGCACGTATTGCGTCGTGCCGATGACGCGCGGCCCGGAGCAGGGGAGACCTCCGCAGCAATTGTTGGCCGAAGCCCGAGTGTTGGCCGACCAGGGCTGCAAAGAAATTACGCTGCTGGGCCAAACCGTCAACAGTTACCAGTTCCGAAACGGCGATTCCGTCACGCGGCTGGCCGATTTGCTGTATCTGTTGCACGACGTGGAGGGGATCGAACGACTCAAGTTCGTGACCAACTACCCGAAAGACATGACCGTCGAGCTGTTGTCGGCGGTCCGCGATCTGCCCAAGGTTTCGCCTTATTTGCACGTGCCTGCTCAAAGCGGCAGCGATGTCGTGCTTCGCCGAATGAAGCGCGGCTATACCGTCGGCGACTATCGGGAGATGATGCAACGGATTCACGAGCAATTGCCGGCCGCCGCCGTATCGAGCGATTTTATCGTCGGCTTTTGCGGCGAAACCGAATCCGACTTTGAGCAAACGGTGCAATTGGTCCGGGAATGTCGATTTAAGAACAGTTTCATCTTTAAGTATTCCGAGCGAGCAGGTACCCAGGCGGCCGGGCGGTTGCCGGACGACGTGCCGTACCCGGTCAAACAGCGCCGTAACAACGAATTGTTGGCGATCCAGAATCAGATCAGTTTCGAAGACAATCGACCGTTTGTGGGCAGCCAAGTGGAGGTGCTGGTCGAGGGACCCAGCAAGCGATCCGTCAAACGCGCCGAGCAGGGTGAACTGATTCAATTAACGGGTCGCACGCATTGCGATCGGATCGTCGTCTTCAACGGCCAGTTGCGATTGGTCGGGCAATTGGTTTCGATTGGCATTTACGAGGTCACACCGTTCACGCTGCACGGCGCCGTGGTGACGCAGCATGTCACACCGGAACTGGTACAACTGCTCGTGTGAACCCGTTTTGATGGTTCGCCCGCTCAGCGAGCCGCGAAATGGTAACCGCAGCCGGGCGTGTTGGTCGGTGATTGACCACCGGCACCAATTTTCCAGTAGATGGCAACAGTGTCGCCAAACCTGAAATCGTGAATCAGGGCAAATAGGTAAGAAAAATCGTCGCAACCCAATGTTTTTTGCCGGCAAAAACCAAATCCGACGAATTTGCAAAAGTTGAATCGGTGTTCAATTCTCCTAAAATAGGGCCATGATCTCGAACAGCGCTTATCACCCAAATTGGTTGGCTGCGTACGACCGCTTGTGACCATTGAGCGGCTGATGGTCCTCTTTCCAGCGTTTTCCAGCGTTCGCGAGATCGGTTGAAAAACACATCGCGTGTTTGCGACGCACCTTCATGCGGCGCATCAATCCCGGGGGGAAATTTTGAATCACTTTGAAGCGAAACATCTAAATCTGCCGCGCGGCGGCGACCAGCATAAAGGTTCCCGGACCCGAAAGCCGCGGACCCGATATGTGCGTTCGTTGGACCAGCTCGCCCAGCTGACCGAACAGGAAAAAGAACAACTGCAACCGGTGGCAGAACGGTATGTGTTTCGCGCCAACGATTACTACCTCGATTTGATTGACTGGAATGACCCGCAGGATCCGATTCGCCAATTGATCATTCCTCGCGCGGAAGAACTCAACGAGTGGGGCAAGTTGGACGCCAGCAATGAACAATCAGTGACGGTTGCCCGTGGCGTGCAGCATAAATACACCGATACCGTGCTGTTGTTGTGCAACGAAGTCTGTGGTGCGTACTGTCGATATTGTTTTCGCAAGCGACTGTTCATGGACGAAAACGACGAGGTAACCAACGACGTTAGCGCCGGAATCGAATACATTGCTGCCCATCCAGAAGTCAACAATGTGCTGCTGACCGGCGGCGATCCGCTGTTAATGAGTTCGCGGCGCTTGGTGGAAATCTTCGAGCAACTCGTGGCAATTCCTCACGTACGAATCATTCGCATCGGATCCAAGATCCCCGCGTTTGATCCGTTTCGATTGCAAAACGATGATCTGCAGCGGGCGTTTCGCAAGTATTCGACGGCGGACACGCGGATTTATTTGATGGCACATTTTGACCATCCGCGCGAGCTGACGGATGTCGCGGTGCAGGCACTGGACCGCACGCTTCGCAGCGGCGTGGTTTGCGTCAATCAAAACCCGCTGATCAAAGGTGTCAATGACGATGCCGACGTGTTGGCTGAGCTGTACGCTCGTCTGTCGTTTATCGGCGTGCCACCGTACTATCTGTTCCAGGGACGGCCCACCGCTGGCAACGAACCGTTTGAAGTCCCGCTGGTTCGCGGCTGGGAAATTTTTCAACAAGCGATTCAAGCGGGTTCGGGATTGGCTCGTCGCGCACGATTCTGCATGTCGCACGAAACCGGTAAAGTCGAAATACTGGGTGTCGACGAAGACAGAATCTACCTGCGATATCACCAAGCCAAACACGCCGACAATTTGGGACAATTGCTGGTGCGGCAGCGCGACGACGAGGCCTATTGGCTGGACCAGCTGCTGCCCGTTTAATCGTTCGCAATCAGGTCGCCATGAACGGGTCGCCACATTGGATTCTGGTACCGCTCGCGCTGCTGACAGCCGGATGCGGCCTGCTTGCGCCGCCGACCTTTGGGCAACGACTGCCCATCGACGAACAGCTCATTCAGGCCGCGGGGCTCCGATTGCTGCGCAGCGAACACATGCTGCTGATCACGGACATCCGCGGCCGTGATGATATCGACGAGTTGGGCAAAGTCTTTGATCAAGCTGTTCCGCAGTGGTGCGAATACTTTGGCGTGTCCCCGCTGAACACAGATCGATGGCGGGCGGTGGCGTGCCTGATCGGCGACAAAGACAAATTCCAGCAGGCGCAACTACTGCCGGGCGACCTGCCCCCGTTTCCCGCCGGTTATCAACGGGGCGGTGACATCTGGCTGTTTGTCCAGCCAGGTGACTATTACACGCGTCACTTGTTGTTGCACGAGGGAACGCACGCCTTTATGGAGGAGTTCCTGGGCGGGTTTGGCCCTCCCTGGTACGCCGAGGGGATGGCCGAACTGTTGGCGCTGCATCGCTGGAAAGACCAGGTTTTGCATATCCGCCAGCCCGCCGCCGACCGCGAGGCATTCCCCTATTGGGGTCGCGTGAAAATCATCCGCCAGGCCAGCCAGGAGGGTCGGGCAATATCGATGGACGAAGTCATGGAGATTTCCAACGAGTCGTTCCGCCAAGTGGAATCGTATGCCTGGGCCTGGGCCGCCTGTGAGTTCTTCGATTCACATCCGGATTTTCAAGCGACTTTTCGAAAGCTCAAGTCCACCGCGCGGCTTGAACCCGAAATCTTCAATCGAACGTTTCGATCACAGCTCAACGAACACTGGAACGCAGTGCAAAACCAGTGGCAATGGATGATCGAAGAAATCGACTATGGCTACGACGTGGCCCGAGCTAAACCCGTGCCAGTGGCGGACCGCCGCACCGACGGTGCGATGACCACGTTATCGGTATCCGCCGAACGCGGCTGGCAGGCGACGGGCATCGCGGTGGAGATCGGCCAAATACTGCGATTTGAATCCGATGGCGAGTTTCAAATCAAACACGACGGTCAAGCGTGGCCCTGCCAGGCCGATGGCATCACGCTGGAATATTACCGGGGCCATCCGCTGGGCCGGTTGATGGCCGCTGTCAATGTCGAGCGGCAGATTGCACCGATGATTCACGTCGGCCGAGAAAATGAGATTCGATTTGAGCAGGCGGGCCAACTGTACCTGCGAGTCAATGAATCGCCGGCCCACTGGCAAGATAACCGCGGTGTGCTGACCGTTCGCGTGACATCCAAAAGCGATTGACGCTGGAAGTTCAGCCAATCACAATTCAGACCCAACGCACCACCGCGCCTTTCGGACGATAACCCATGAATTATTTGCAGACACACGACCCGGAAATCTGGTCGTTGTTGGTCCACGAATCCCAGCGGCAACAAGACGGGCTGGAGATGATTGCCAGCGAGAATTTCACCAGTCCCGCGATAATGGAAGCCGTCGGCAGCGTGCTGACCAACAAGTACGCCGAGGGTTACCCGGGTCGCCGCTATTACGGCGGTTGTGAAGTTGTCGACCAGATCGAGGACCTGGCCCGCAATCGCGCGACCCAATTGTTTCGCGCTGAATTTGCCAACGTGCAGCCGCATTCCGGTTCGCAAGCCAACCAGGCGGTTTACCTGATGTTGCTGCAACCGGGTGACCGCGTGTTGGGGTTGGATCTGGCACACGGCGGGCACCTGTCACACGGTATGCGACTGAATTTTTCCGGCAAACTATACGACTTTGTGCATTACGGCGTGACCCGCGACACGCATCTGATCGACTTTGATCAGGTTGCCACGCTGGCCCGCCAGCACAAACCCAAACTGATCGTGGCCGGCGCCAGTGCCTACCCGCGTGAGATACCGCATGGCAAGTTCAAACAGATCGCCGACGACGTCGGGGCGCATCTATTTGTCGACATGGCGCATTATGCCGGGTTGGTCGCCGCCGGATTGCACGACAATCCCGTCGATGTGGCTGATTTTGTCACCACGACCACGCACAAAACGCTGCGGGGACCTCGGGGCGGATTGATTCTGTGTAAACAAAAATTCGCGAAAGACATTAACCGATCAGTTTTTCCCGGCCTGCAAGGTGGACCACTGGAACACGTTATTGCCGGCAAGGCCGTATGCTTTCATGAAGCCATGCAGCCGGAGTTCAAAACGTATTGCCAATCGGTAATCGACAATTCGCGGGCGCTGGCAGAAGTGCTGGTTGGCGGCGGACTGAATCTGATCAGCGGCGGATCAGACAATCACCTGTTGCTGGTGGACGTCACGCCGTTGGGGATTACCGGCAAGATTGCTGAAACATCCTTACAGCAATGCGGCATTACGGTAAACATGAACATGATCCCATATGATCAGCGCAAGCCGCTGGATCCCAGCGGAATCCGCATCGGCACGCCGGCGCTGACTTCCCGCGGCATGGGGACCGATCAAATGCGCGATATCGGTGGCTGGATGGTCCGCGCGTTGAACCACGCCAGTGATGCCGAAGTGCTGGGTCAAATCCGCGGTGAAATCTCCGCGCTTTGCAGCCAATACCCGGTGCCGGCTGCCGGGATCACGGTTTGACGACACAGAGGATAACGTAGGTGAACCGATACAAAGGTTTGATGCGCGATACCTGGTGGCTGTGGCTGCTGTTCTTCGGTGCCGGAATCGGATTGACGTTGTTTGCCAATGCGCTGTTCTTGATCACCATCCCAGTCTTGATATTCGCTTGTATCTATTATGGGGCATTCCGGTACGACAACGACGGAAACTCGGTCGGCGACTAGCCGCCTGATGGGAGATTTTCGTCGCACACGAATCGCGCCCAATCCCATTCATCGCTGGCCCAGGCTACCAATCCCAACGCGCAGAGCAAAATCAGCATGCTGATCTGAAACGGGTGCACCAAGGGCGGCCGTTGAGGGGGCATGCGAACCGCGTGTGTGCGAATCGCCGGCCCCAGACGCAACTGACGCCAACCTTGTTGTGTATAACGCCAATCGGTTTCCGATGTCGCCTCAGACAGTTGCAATCCGGCGGCGCGAGCAGTGTTCACTCCCGCATGCCGCGGACCTGACGCCATCATGGCCCAACCACCCATCGCGGTGGCCTCGCCCGATGGGCCCATGGGAAACGGCGCAGCGGTCACCATCAAACAAAAGCAGGCCAAACAAAAGTAGGCGGCCACCAATCGGCTGACGAATCGGATCATGGGCGCGGAACCATCTCCCTTAAATAGGCGTCCAAACAATGTCGAGCAAGCCGCGTGCCGGCTTGGTGATGCCTGGTCCTCGATATTCGCAAGGTCCGGTAGACAAAGTACTTGAGAGGCGAGTCGGCCGATTCGCCGCCTGCCGCGGGTAGGCAACGTGGGCCTGTGGATGATGCCGGTATGCAACATGAGATAACGCCGCTAATCATCACCATCATTACAAGCATAAAACCCAGCAACAGAGGACAGTTTTCGCAAGCCCGATTTTTCGCCAGATGAAGGCCAGTTAAGGACGATTATTTCACGTTTGAAAAATCCACTGTTCTGATTTCAAAGTAAACTTGAGTAGAGAGGCAGAACTCGAACCGAAGGGACAGATCGGTGTGCAATCAGACGCGAACGCAGCGACGCCGGTTGATGCGAGAGGCCGAAGGGTTTTTGGAACTGGCGGTCCTTTTCGACGATCAACTTCCTTTGGAGCAGGAGTTGAAGGATGTGCTGGCCGATCGCTGCATTCGTTCGCTTCAGCAAATTGGTCCCGAGTTTCAGGGGCAAGCCGGCATTTTGTATCTGAGCGGCCAAGCGCATCGTTTGGCCCAACGTTTTGACCAGGCAATTGAATTGCTGGAATTGTCCTGGCAGGCTGACGAAACCAACTTGCATACCTGTCTGGCGCTGGGTTGGTGTTACAAACGCACCCATCGCTTGGGCAAGGCCGTCGAGGCATTGAAGCGGGCCTTGGATGTTGAGAGCGACAGCGGCATCGTGCATTACAATTTGGCATGTTATCTGGCGTTGATGCGTCGAACCCGGCAGGCAATCAAACACTTGTCGTTGGCCCTGGATATTAACGAGGAGTTTCGCGGATTCGTCGTCGGCGAAAAAGACTTCGACTCGATTCGCCAGGATCCCGAATTTCAGGCAATCACATCCGTCATCGTTTAAGATGAGCGGGATGCCATGTTCCGATTCGTTGCCCGCCGAATTTCTGTTGCGACTTGAAAAGATTGTCGGCCCGCCAAATCTAGCGGGCGTTGTCGGCAGTTTTGCCGAAGTTAAAACGACGACCGTTCGCGTGAACACTCTCAAGACGACCGTGTCAGGGGTGCTGGAACAGTTGACTGCGGCGGGGGTCACCTGCCAAGCGGCGACGGATTCGACTCCGGAGGCGCTGCTGGTTCCCTGGGCGGACCGCGATCGATTGACGCGCTTGCCGCTCGTCGAAAACGGCCACATCTTCATCCAAGGTCTGGCCAGTGTGTTGGCCACGCGCGTGTTGGATCCGCAACCGGGTGAGTGGGTGCTGGACCTGGCTGCGGCACCGGGAGGCAAAGCCACCCATATCGCGCAGCAGATGCAAAACCAAGGGAAACTTTCGGTAGTCGAACCTATTCGCAAACGCATGTTTGTGTTGGCCGACATCCTCAAGCGATATGGCGTAACGATCGCCAAAACTTATCTGATCGACGGCCGCAAAGTCGGTGGCAAGACACCCAACCGATTCGATCGTGTGCTGCTCGATGCACCCTGCAGCGGTGAAGCCATGTTTCGCACGGGCCAGCCCGAGACCTGGCGCTATTGGAGCCTGCGCAAGATCGCCGAACAGTCGCGAAAACAACTGGGCCTGATCAAGTCGGCCTTTTTGTCGCTCAAACCTGGCGGCGTGCTGTTGTATGGAACGTGTAGTTTTGCTCCCGAAGAAAATGAGTCGATTGTGTCCAGGCTGCTGGAACAATTCCCGGGCAATGCCGAGCTGAAACCAATCGAGTTGCCGATCGAAAATTGGCAGCCAGGATTAACGGAATTCGAGTCGCAAAGATGGCCCGCCGCCATGAGCGAATGCCGCCGCCTACTTCCCGATCGAAATGTCGATGCATTTTTCCTGGCCAAAATACTCAAAAATGAACCGACGCGATGATCGCCCGGATTACAGGCGCGCGGTGTCCACCGCCAGCTGCATCGGTCCATTTAGCCTGCTGCAAGTCAACGGGCAAGCTGATCGTCGAGATCAAAGTCATTTGGTTTTTGGAAAAAAGCCCTGGCCAACACCACGCCCCGCATCCCAGCAATCCTCCCTGTTGAAACTGTCCAACAAAAAAGCCAACGCGTTGGGCGGCTGAATCCGCTGCCACAGCAAGCACATTTCTGTTGGCACAAGTTGGGCAACTTTCCGGCTTCGCGCGATCAACTTCGTTCTTGTGACAAATTTCACAAGCAAAATTTTTGCTTGCCGTTCAGGATTCTGTGCGCGTAGCGCGGTAGAATGAATCGTTGGCGTACCAACCCACTTCTTAGTCGTGTCGGGGCTGTTCATGTCGAATACCTTTTTGTCTCAAGTTCCCAAGAACGTGTACGCTCGAGAAATCATGACCACCAAGCTGGTGACATTGCGTCCGGAAATCGACGTATTCGAAGGCGTACGCGTGTTGATCAAGTACAGCATTTCCGGTGCACCGGTGATCGATGAGGACGGCAAGTTATTGGGCGTGTTTTCCGAAAAGTCAGTTATGAAAGTACTGCTGGACGCCGCCTATGAGCAATTGCCCACGCATCGGGTCGATTCGTTTATGGACACGACGCCGTTAACCATCGATGAGAATACTCAACTGATGTCAATTGCGCAAATCTTTGCCACGACGTCGCGGCGGCGGTTGCCCGTCCTTAAGGATGGCAAGCTGGTTGGCCAAGTCAG
>JBFILF010000111.1:0-13051 GCA_041599835.1 Pirellulaceae bacterium | reverse complement strand
TTCCGATTCGATGAATCTCAAAGTCAAACTCCAGTCCAATCCGCCGCACAAGATTAAAACCATCAATCTCGATGTCGAAAATCAGCCGGCTAGCTCATTTCCAGAACTGACTTGGGAGAATCTGGATGAACGACTCGCGCGCGAGGCCGAGGACGGCTGGGCCGGGGCCATCATGATTGTGCGAGACGGAGAGGTAATTGTGAACCAAGCATTTGGTTTCGCCCATGCTGAGAATCGAATTGAGAATTCGCCCACGACGATTTTCGCTATTGGTTCCACGCCTATCGACTTCACCAACGCAGCCATCATGCAACTGGTAGAGCAGGGCAAGTTAAAGCTGACCGACCCCATCACCGAGTTTTTTAATGACGTGCCCAACGATAAACAGGCGATCACGATCGATCACCTGATGACCGGACGCAGCGGTCTGCAGAATTTTCACGATTTACCCGGCGATGCTAATCCGGACCATACGTACATCGATCGCGACGAGGCGATGCGGCGGATTTTCGATCAGCAACTTTTGTTTGAGCCGGGCCAGGGCCGCGCCCACTCCCATTCCGCTTTTGGCGTGTTAGCTGCCATTGTCGAAATCGTCAGTGGACAAACTTATGAGCAATACACGATAGAAAATCTATTCAAGCCGCTAGGGATGAACGATACCGGTTTTTTTGGCCAGCCCCTGCCCGAACAGCGCACCGCGGTTGGCGACGGCCAACGGTCGGAAGGTGAAATCAACGCACCGCCGTATTGGGGAAAAACCTCTTGGCTGGTGATGGGCAGCGGCGGACAGGTTTCGACGGTTGCCGATATGAACCGTTGGATTGCCGCGTTGCACGCCGGCAAAGTTGTATCCGACGAGCACGTGAGAAAAATCACCGGCTCGTTTTCCGGGCTGGCCGTCGGCGGCGACATGTTTGGATTCGAAATTTTTTACTCACAACATCCCGAGTCCCGCTTTATCTTGACGTCCAACAACGTCAATTCGCGCCAGCGGCGAACGCGAATGAACCAGTTCGCCCGCGAGCTGCATCAGTTGATCACGCCTCGCAACCGGTACTCGCTAGGTATCGAAATGAATATTGACTCGGACGTCGGGGTGTCGATTCAACGCGTTATCAGCGGAAGCGCGGCAGAAAAATTCGGATTGAAATCGGGTGACCGCTTGATTTCCGCTAATGGACAATCGCTCCTGCCCGATCCGATGGCCGTCCTGGATCCGCTGTTGGCCTCCGGCGATCCGATCACGTTCAAGATCGAACGGGGAAACGAGCAAATCACCGTCAACGTAAGACCTTCTCTCCGCAAGTAGTCGAGGCGAGAGCCAACTGGGTGATCCAATCTCCCTGAGTGATCGGAGTGATTGGGACAATCGGCGCCTAATGATCGACAGACTCGACAAAAGCGCCATTTCTAATGCGACTCGCCATGGCCTGTCGTCGCCGGCACTTGAAACACATCGACGTGGAATAATCCGGCGCAAGAGGGGTTTGTAACCCATATTTGATTAGGAATTAACCGTCTTCAAGATTTCAGAAGCTTCCAGTCTATGTTCAACCGCCTCCGTTGTTCTCGCCATTTAATGGTCACTGGGCCGACCACGGCCCTGCGGAAAACTGTCCGTCAACGGCGCCGCGGGGCGGCGTGCATTGAAATGGCAGTGATTGCCCCTTACCTGTTTTTGTTGGTATTCGGGTCGATCGAATTTGCACGTATGGTGATGGTCAAACAATCGCTGACGAATGCGGCGCGGGAAGGCTGCCGCACGGCGGTATTGGCACTTACCGACAACGACAATGACGTGGAGAGCGCGGTCCGCCAGTACTTACGCGGCTCCATCGCCGATTATTCCGATTCGGAAACGGTCCGAGTTTCTATCGATCCGACCAACGTCGCCAATCAGCCAACGGGCACCACCATTACGGTAAGCGTGGAGGTTGATTGCGGTGATGTTTCCTGGTTGCCGGCCGGATTTCTGGGCGGGGTCACGCTACAAGCCAATGCCACTATGAATCGAGAATGAACACCGCGACTGCGCACATGCCCAACGTTTGCTAATCCGAGGTAAATCAAACATGACAAATCGCCGAGGTGCCGTCTCCATTGAAGCCGCGTTGGTGACACCGATGCTCGTGATCATTTTGATTGGTGCCATCGATGTCGGACAATATGTCAACATTGCTCAAAACGTCAGCAATGCGTCGCGTGAAGGCGCGCGTATTGCGTGCCGTAACGAGTCAAAAAACGTTTCCGATGTTGAAAACGGAGTGTTTGAATACTTGAGCAATACGTTTCCCCAACTGACCGATGAAGAATTAAATGCAGCACTGGAAGTTACGGTTCGAAACGAAACTGGCGATCTGATCGTCGGAGCCAGCCTTGCCGCCGTCCCATCCGGTTCCCCAATCAGCGTCGAGGTCTCCCTGGAATTTGACAGCGTTCGTTGGCTACAAGGCGTGAGCTTCTGGACTGGTGAATACGGCACGACCACGACGACTGCCGCCCGCCAGTAGCCAAATTCGTTTTATGAAAGACCATCAATTATCGATGTATAAAAGGGACCCAAAAATGACAGCAGTGAATCGACACATGAATAATCGGCGCGGCGCCGTCGCCGCTTTCGTCGCGCTGTTGTTAATACCCATGTTGGCGCTGGTCGCGCTGGCAGTCGATTACGGATACATTCTGGTTGTGCGGACCGATTTACAACGGGCGGCCGACCATGCTGCACTGGCCGCAGTCCAGGAGCTGATTCCGGCAGCGGACGGCACCCAAGACGAGCAGGCGGCCCGGGACAAAGTTCGAGAATTTTCCCGCTATAACACTGGCGATGCAAATTTTTCGGTCCGCGACGCCGACATTGAAATCGGTCGTTACAATCCCACCAACGTCTATAACAACTTTCAGATTTTGCAAAACGGAACTTACGATACCGTTCGCGTCACCTTGCGGCGCGACGACGTCTCCAACTCGCCGGTATCATTGTTTTTCGCCAGAATCATCGGGATCACCGAGTCGCAGATCACGGCCTCGGCCACCGCCGTATTGCAAAAGGGCAGTTACCTGCCTCCCGGCGCGGACGTGTTGCCATTTGCCGTTCCTCAACATTCGTGGGACACGCAGGGCGCGGGCGATAGCTGGTCGATCTATGGCGACGGACGCTTGGAAGATGACACCGGCGCAGCGGTTCCCGGAAACTGGGGCACGCTGGACATCGGCAGTGCCAGTAACAGCACTTCAGAACTGGCCGATCAAATTAGAAACGGACTGACCCAAGCTGATCTGACGGCGTTGCATTCCACCGGAACGATCTCCAGCGACGAGCATATCGACGCCGGGCAGACGATTTCGCTCAATGCCGATACCGGGCTGTCGTCAGGGTTAAGGTATGCGGTTACCGACTCTCATGGAACCACCAAAGTCGTTCCCATCTTCGATGCGGTATCCGATGATGGCGGCAACAACGTTATGTTTGAAGTCGTTGGCTGGGGGGTCGTCGAAGTCGTCGACTCGCACTGGGCGGGTGCGCGCAACACCCGGATCGAGATTCGAAAATCATTTATGTATGACGGCGACCTGAAAGCACAGCCCGATCTCGGCAGCACAACGGGCGTGATCGACGGCGCGTTTACCTCACCGGTGCTGGTGCAATAAATCCGGTCGCCACCGAATGATTTTCACGGCGGTTCGCCAAATGTGATGTGAGATGTCGACATCAAGAGATTGCCGAAATCGCTTAAGGATCGCAATGCAGTCAAATCAACTTCGACGGTCGAAATTTACGCCCCACGGGATCGCGGCCGTCGAACTGGCGCTGGTGCTCCCGGTATTCATGCTGGTCGTATTAGGCATTGTGGAGTTTGGCCGGGCATTCATGGCCGAACATTTGCTGGCCGAGGCCTCGAGACTGGGTGCCCGCCGCGCGATCGTGGCAGGCGTTACCGAATCGGAAGTCAAACAGCTCGTAAAAGACTTTTGCGGTGATACGCTGGGCATTCGTTCCAAGCGCGTCAAAGTGGCGGTGACCATCGAAGATGTTCGCGGACAAACGGTTTCCGGTTTTTCCAACGCCGATTCTGGGGATATGTGCACTGTCACCGTCACGATTCCGTTTGATGAAATAAGCTTTCTTCCCGCCAATTTTCTCCGCAATGCTCAACTGAGCAATGCGTGTACCATGGAGCGGGAATGACGATCACCCATCAAATTAAAACGACAAATCGTCGCGGTGCCATCATGGTTTGGACCACGTTTATGCTAATCGTGGTTTTGGCGTTTGTGGCCTTTGCGGTGGACGTGGGGTTTTTGTCTTCCGCGAAATCCGATTTACAAAACGCCGCCGACGCCTCGGCCCGAGCCGCCGCCCGCGCTCTGCCACAAGGACAAACAGAAATTGAATTGCGGGCTAGGCGGTTTGCGGAAATAAATCAAGTCAACCACAAAACGATCCGCTTCCTGCCCGGCGAAGACCTGGAGGTGGGAATTTGGGAACCCATTCAACGTGAGTTTAGTCCGCTGCCCATGAATCTTGTCAATTTGGCCAATGCCACGCGAATTACCACACGACTGGACCAACGTCGTGGCACTGGATTGCGACTGCCGTTTGCGCCGATTCTTGGTTGGGACAAGACCCAGGTTTCGGCGATCGCCGTCGCGGCCATTCACAAACAAATTCGGGGGTTCAGCGACCCAGGCGAACAAAAGTACCATCCCATCTTGCCGTTCACGCTGGATCATTTTTCATGGGAACAACTGGAAAACGGCTTGGGCGCTGATCGGTTTAGCTGGAACGAGGAACTGGAAACGGTCGAACCCGGCCCCGACGGGTTACCGGAAATCAATTTGTTTCCGTCCGGAAATTACGCGCCCGGCAATCGGGGCTACATTGAGATTGGTGCCGGGGGAGGAGAAAACTCAACGCTCAATCGACAGATTCGCAAAGGGGTCACCGGAAAGGATTTGGATTTTCACGGCGGCGATTTGGTCTTGGATAGCAACAACGAATTTACCATCGGCGGCAAGCCGGGCGTACGGGCCAGTCAAAAAGATGCCTTCGAATCCATCATTGGAGACGTTCGCGTGGTTCCGCTGTTCGCCGAAGTTTCCGGGACGGGCAACAACACACAATATGAGATCGTGGGCTGGGCCGGCGTCCGAGTGATGTACGTTAATTTTGGCGGAAGCCCCAAACAGGTATTGTTACAGACGGCCGATGTATGGTTGAAAGACGGCGTCATCATCGGCCGCGACGGCGACGAAACGTCTAGCCACGTGTACACGCTTCCCAAGCTCGTGCAATAGAGGCCGTCACCGACTCTGGCCGGTGCGACCATCAATTCATTCAATGACGAATGAACCTTTCGCGCCGGGATCGCGCGGCGGTGTTCAACCATTTCGCCGACATCCCCCGGTTGAATAACCGTGGTTACTTACTGGGGCGATTCCTTTCGCATCGTGGATGACGAGGTCAACTGGGCGTTGCCTAGGAAAAATGGCGCCGGAATCCAACTGACCTTGTCAAATCCTACCGAGACCGTAACCGTGACCGGTTTGCCATGAGCCACGGTGCCCAGTGACGATTCACTGACATCGACGTCAACCGTTTTGATGCCACCCGCGGCAAGATGGGTTTTGACTTCCGCGACAACTTGTTTGGCGCTGGTTCCCTGGACAATCGCCAGCCGGGCACCATCGCGCGATGCCGCCGTGATCTGCTGCTGCACCATCACCATTCGACCAAATTCGAAAATGCCAAACAGAAATAGAAAAAACAAGGGAGCGACCAGTGCAAATTCCACGGCTGCGGTGCCGTTACGCTTGAGGCCGGTTACTTTATTCCGTTTCATACTTGGTCTCCAGTTGAAATTGACTCGGATGCGGTTTGACCTGCAGTCATCTTGGACTATTCGACAATCCAAACCGGCGAATAGATAAATTCACTGTGGGAACCTGGATCGTCGCCAGGCACAACTCCGGTAACGACGACCGGCGACGCCTGGGCTAACAGCCACTTGTCGGCGCCGCTCAAATTGACGTCGATGATCCGAATGCCGACCCACCTTACAATCGTGTAAACGCCGTTGTTTCCATTACCGGATAACTCGCTGAAGACCGGAATGAGTCGGGCCTGGCCGATGATCTTGGCGAGTTCGTCTTTGAAACCGGCGCTGATGCCCGGATCGGCGCCCAGTGTGATGGTCCCTGATTCGATGACGAGCTGGCCGTCGTGGAATTTCAAATCTTCGACAGTGATCCCATCGAGAATTTGACGGCTGACCCGACGGGTGCTGTTGTTGGCTGCTCCGATATTCACGGTTCCGCGATTGGCGGCGGAACCCGTGTCCTGCGGATAAAAATTAAACTCAGGAATGCCATCGGAACCTGGAACAAATTGTTCGGCATCGGCATCCCATCGCCACAGATCCTGGCCAAAGCCTTCGCTAACCGATTCCCAAGTTGTCAGGTCCAGAGCAAATGGCAGCAACGGCAGATTCTCGAAATCGTCAGTAACCTTGAAGCCTTTGACATCCGCCAACATGGCTGCTGTAGCCGTGGCGGATGTGGCGGCGCTGTCGGTTCCAATCAGGCTGCCCAGGATCAAATGCAGCGGTCCATTTGTCGTGTGGTCGCGACGCACTCGCACTTGAACCGCGTTGAAACTTTTTGGATCGCCCAATTGGATGACACCACCTGATCGCGGTTCTGGCATAAATCCAACTTTGATATCACGGTCGTCAATCTGTAGTGGCTTGCGGTAATTCGCATTGGCGTATTGGCGGGCAGCGGTCCTGGCTCGAACCGTGACTTGACCGGGATCGTTAAGATCCTGATGTTTGGTTTCCAGCAATTCCCACACGCCGGCCATGGCCGCAGCGTCGGCGGACCGCTGTAGTTCCGCTCGGTGCACCTGCATCACGCCAACGTCGATGGCCAGCGCCACGACGGCCAGCACGGGGACAAGTAACAACGCCGTGAGCGCAGCTATATTTCCGCGGCGCCGGCAAAACCAACGAGTTGTATTTATTTGGGTCATGTGAGGCTCCTACATTTGCCAATGGTTGCCGGGATCTAGGCCTGGATTCCGGCCTTAGCGACAATGATGTAAGTTCACGTTGCAAACAGAGTGCCATCCCGTTGGTCCGCGAATATCGGGCGAGAATTTGGAAAAAATTCGTCAGCCGTATCCAATTCGCCACAACTGATCGTGTCGGCTGTTGACAAAAAGCCACATCCGTCCGTGCTGGCAAGAGTGCGCCAGTGAAGAGTCGGCGAGTCACGATGGATCGCCGACGTCATTCCACGAGTCGCGAACGCCCCAGATTATCTTGGACGGGATAGGCATCCAGCGATTCATCGCCGTGCAGCGAACCGCTGCCTTTGATGATCAACTCTTTGGCCACGATCGAACCGTAGAACTCGCTCGAGCCGTCCCGCGTGACGATCGTTTGTGGCGCATAAACGATGGCCGACAGCTCCGCATTGCCAGAGAAATCACATTGAGAACCCATGACCTTCAACGTCAGGTTTTTGGGAACATCGGTCATGTTCAGGGCGGTGCCTCCCTGCATATCCACGTTTCCGGCCACATAGATTGTGGTGGGACCGGTAACGACGAACGTGGATCCGCCAGACATGGAAATGGAATTTAAATAATAAATCCCAGGTGGCAGAGCGACCGATTCGCCTCCCCCGGTTGCAAAATTGCCGTTGGCATCGATCACGTTATTGCCTTCCGACGATAAGGGGATTTGGCCGTTATCATTCGTGACTGCTGCGTCTCCCGGATCGATAGGCGGAAACAGCAACGGTTGCGGCAGTGGTGAAGTGTTGCCGGTAACCTGGCCCCCTCCGTTTTGCGTCACCGCAAACCCGTATCCGGGATGTGCGTCACCGTTGACAATGGCCGAGCCAAGAATATCGATCGGTCCATTGCTGCATACGTGTCCGTTGCTCAAGGCGGTCAACGCGTCATAGGGTCCGTCGTAGGAACGATAGCTGTCGGTATTACTGGAACTGCGAATTTCCACGCGATCGATTCCCACAAACGGCCCGCATTGAATCGAATTCAATCTGGCAATGGCCGATGCGGAAACATCGGTCGCCTGGTGACCGATGATCGGGGCGAGCAACAGTGTGACCTGGTTATTGCGGGCGGCCGTGCGAAAACAACTGACGCGAACGGCATTTGCATCCTCAATGTCAGCGCCGGTCAGGACCGTGAACGTTGCGGTATCCTCGTCCCAGTAACCGAATTCAACATCGCTGCTGGCCAGACTGATTGGCTCGCGGAGGTTGTAATTGACGAATTGCTGTGCGACATCCGCTACTTCGGGATTACCTTTGCGAATGTGTTTCACCGCGGCCAAAGCGGAGGCATCCGCAGCGTTTTGAAGCTCGGACTTGGCCCAAGCGATGTAGCCGATATCGATCGAAAACGCCAGGACCGCGAAAATCGCGAACATGAACATGGCCAGCATGGCGATCGTCGTTCCCGCACGGCGCCCGGCGTTACGAGCGCAAGCTGGATATCCCGTTTGGCTCATTCGTGCTCCAACGTGGCTTGGGCATAGACCGGAACGTTAACCAGCCATTGCGGCGTGAAATAACTGATACTGTCGAATCCGATTTCCACCTCAATTTTGCAAGCGTCGCCAAAATTGGCATTGGCAACTTCATTGCCCGCCGGCGGGTTGCCGTTCGCTTCGATCACGGAAATGGTCACCGTCACATCGGTCGCATCGATGGCCAGTGAATCCTGGCAAGCCTGACTGACGATCTGCACAATCTCTGTGTTCGTCGTACCGGGAATGACGGCCTGCCTGGCGCCGCGGCGGACGGCATTGGAGGCAATCTGGCTGGCGGTCATGGTTCGCCCGAATTCCAGCATGCCCAGAAACAGCAAAAACAGAACCGGCAACACCATGGCAAATTCGACGGCTGCGGCGCCCCGGCGTTGATTTGAATTTGGCCCGTTCATTTTCTGTTTAATCGGCGTTTTTGAATAAGCGAACGTCAAAATGTCCAAGCGCCATCGACTGGCCAGTCCAATGAAAACCTAGTTCGCCATTGGACCGCTGAGTTGCCGAGTATCCTGCAAAACGCGGCGAATAAGCCCTTATGATTGAGCGTTTTTTCAGTTGCTGATGATTGTGGCGATTATGCCGACCAGCCCCAACCCGCGTCTAACCGAGAGGTAACCTATCAATAGTGATATGAAATTTGTCGGTTTGCGGCGCGTCGCCGCACGAAAAGCGGACAGACAGACACGATCCGCACCGCGTTGATCATGCGGTTGAATTCAAGGTTGATTGATGCATCATGTTTTATGGTCGAGACTCCGGATTGGCACACGATGGGCGGGGTCAATGTGCGCCATCGTCGTGGCCGGTTGGCTAGCCGGAGGCGTCGGTGCCCTCCATTTCTCACACCTCAACGTTGACACGTCATTGCGGCAACCCAGCATTTGCGTGGACCGTCCTGCGTGGGATGCTGGGAATATCGAGTCCGGCCAGCAAATCGAGGCGAGATTTGTCTTAACGAACACGGGTGGTCGCCGCCTGATTCTTCATGAAGCCACCCACAGTTGCCGTTGCGTGGTGTCATCGCAATCCGGCCTGATCATTCAGCCGGGCAAAATGGCTACCCTGATTGCTCATGTGGATACCCGTGATGCATCCGGATCGATGCAATTTGAATTGAACTATCGCACCAACGATCCCCAACGCCCGCTGCTTACTTTTTTTATTCTGGCCCAGGTGCGGAATCCGTGGGCGTCAAGTTCTGTTTCCGGCCCGTCGTCGCCTGATTCAGGCGTCGCGTCTGATTCACGCTAAACGCTCGCTGCTGGAAGCAGAATTCAAAACGGGAAAGGAATCGAGCGCGATTCGTTTTTTGCCGGTTGTACGGATTGATGGGTTGATGATCAATTTCGAACTTTGGGCGATTGCGATCCAGGGTGAGAATCGTTCAGCGGCACAGTAGATTTCGCCCTATGTTTTAGTGTCGAAATAATCCAGCAAATCGCCACTTCCAGATATTCGATTCTCGCTGCCCGAATCGACCCACATTTGAATGGCCAAGCGCAAACGCAACAAGCATCGCCGTTTACTCCGCAATCCCTGGGCGAATTTGCGCCGTGCGGGCCATCGGTTGCGCGAAGCTGGCGGACCTTTGGCCAGCCGTTCTCTGGAACTGACCGAACTGGAAACGCGAATCCTTTACAGCGCCGCCCCCGTGGCCGACCTGGCCGAATTCAATTACGCAGAACACGCGTACGGTGAATTGCAGGACCGCGCGTTTGCCGAGGGCCCATCGATCAGTCTGTGGCCCGACCCTGAGGAAATCGATTGGACTGCCGCCATTGAATTGGACAGTTGGATACCAACACCTGTCGACGCCGACCCGCTCGACAACTTTGCCCAGCCGCGAACCGAATTGGTCGTGCTAGACGCCAGCGTTGACAACTATGAACAACTTCGCAACGCGCTGCTGGCCGATTCCGGCAGCGTCCATTTCGAAGTTTTGATCCTGGATTCGCAGCGCGACGGTATTCAGCAGATTACCGCGGCACTGGCTCGGCACGAAAACGTGAGTGGGATTCATATCATTTCGCACGGCAGCGCCGGACGCGTGCAGCTGGGTAATTCACAGCTCTCCAACGAAACCCTGGACGCTTACGCAGGGGACTTGGCGTGGTGGAATAACTCGTTGCGAGACAATGCAGACATTCTGTTTTACGGATGCAACTTGGCGGCCAGTGCCGACGGCACACTGTTGCTGGAATCCGTCGCCGCGCTGACCGGTGCCGACGTGGGGGCCAGCAACGACTTGACCGGGAGCGCCGACTGGGGCGGCGACTGGGATCTGGAGTATGCCCTTGGCGTAATCGAAACGCACGTTGCATTTTCGACGGATGTGCTCCCAAGTTGGACGGGAGTACTAGCCACTGTGACGTTTCAGGAAGGCACGGGTGGTTACACGGGCGCGCAGGACACTTACCTGAGTGAAGGCCAGCCCACGACGTCGTATGCCGGTGCGAGCACGATCACGGTTGACCTGGATCAATCCGGCGGTGAAACGCAAGGACTGATTCGCTTTGACAATATTTTTGGCAGTGGCCCCGGCCAGATCCCGTTTGGATACACGATCAATTCCGCCACGTTGACACTGGAAGCAGTTGACGGGGCATTCGCAAATATTGACTTGCATCGCATGCTGGTCAACTGGAACGAAACCGACACATGGAATCTGATGACCAACGGACTACAGTCGGGAACGGAGTACCAAGCCTCAGCCGATGGTTCTGTGCCCAGTCCGGCGAGCACGGGCACCAAAGTGATCACGGGACTGGAGGCCACCGTGCAGGCATGGGCGTACGGTGCGACCAACCATGGTTGGGCGTTCATCACGAACTCCACCGACGGCTGGGATTTCAACAGCTCCGAATTCGGAACTGTTGCATTGCGACCTGTCCTGACGGTCGATTACAGCGCACCCACGACGTTGACCGTTGACACGACCAATGACATTCTCGACGGCGACACGACTTCGATCGCCGCCCTGTTATACAATCGCGGTGCGGACGGATTTATTTCGCTGCGCGAAGCGATTATCGCCACTAATAATACAGTCGGCTCCGATACGATTGTCCTGCCGAGCGGAACCTATTTACTGGGAATTGACGGAGACGGCGAGGCGAACGCCACAACAGGCGACCTAGATATCCGGGACAACCTGACCATCCAGGGAGCCGGGGTTGGCTCGACCATCGTTGATGCCAACGCGTTGGAGCGAGTCTTTGATATTGAAGCCGGCAATGCGTCGATTTCCGGCCTCACCATTCAAGGCGGCGACTTGACCCAAGGCGCGGGCGATGCGGGCGGCGGAATCAAAGTGGCTTCGGGTTCGTCCTTGACGCTGTCCGATTCCATCGTTCGAAATAATTTAGCCGTTGCCAGCGGTGGAATCGACAACTCTGGAACTCTTTCACTAATTGACGTTTCGCTCGACAACAATTCATCAGATTCGAGCGGAGGCGCAATCAGAACCAAGGTTGGATCGACAACGACATTGACCGGTGTAACGATCAGCAACAACAAGGCACTGGCTGATGTAGGTGGCGGAATCAATCACTCGGGTGACTCATTGATCGCCACCAACGTCACATTCAGTGGTAACAGTTCGGCAAACCACGGAGCCGGATTCTACGCCGACGGTAACGTTACGCTGCAGAATGTGACCTTTGCCAATAATACCGCAGGTGGAAAGGGCGGTGGAATTTACGTCAAATCCGGCACAACGACGATGAGAAATGTGCTTGTTGCCGGCAACGCGGGTTCCACTGAAGTAGATGTCAGCGGCGCGATCAACAGCCTCGGATATAACCTGATCGGTGACAGCAATGGCAGCAGTGGTTGGGTTGGAACCGACATCCTTGACACAGCGCCCACGCTCGGGGTCCTGGCCGACAATGGCGGGGCCACAATGACCCACGCATTGTTAGTGGGCAGTGCGGGTATTGATCAGGGCACCAGTACCGGCGCTCCGGCAAACGATCAACGTGGCGTGGCGCGGGGTTCCAGTGTCGATATTGGTGCCTTTGAATATGTCGCTCCAGCGTCGCTCTGGCTAACCACCGATGGCAATGCCGCGGGCACACCCGGTCTGGGAAGCTGGGGGGGTGGTGACGTCGTCGACTTCGGCAATCCCAATCTGACGTTTGAACCGGGCACCACCAACGGCACGTTTTCGGGCATTGTCAACTTCGAAACCTTCCTGGCTGGCGCCAAGCCCGATGCACTGCACTATGTCACGCGGGAAATTACAGTCGGCGTAACAACGAAGATCACGCTATACGAAGGTGATTTACTGTTTTCGACCGTCAGCGATGGCACATTAAACAGCTCTAATTCGTTAACGGTCCAGGATGAGGACCTGATTATCTATCGACCGGACGCGCCCGGTGATTATAGCAGTGGCATGTTTTACACGCTGATCGATTACACGGACATAAATACCGGCGATCGCATGGGTTACACGCTGGTCGAACAGG
>JBFILF010000110.1:0-13196 GCA_041599835.1 Pirellulaceae bacterium | reverse complement strand
TTTTCACCAGGTGATCGAGCAAACGACCCTCTGGCGGCATGTTGAACGACTCGACGATCGCCAGGTAACTTTTGTCCACCTCTCGCTGGGCAAATTGCCGTGTCAGGCGGGCGGCTGCTTTGGACGTCTTGGCCAGCACCACGACACCGGCGGTTTGGGCGTCCAGCCGGCTGACAATGCCCAGATAAACGTTGCCGGGCTTGTTAAACTTGTGTTTCAAATAGCGCGTCACGCATTGGTGCAGGCTGGGACGACCGGCCATTGCGCCCATCGTCGCCAACCCTGCGGGTTTGTGTACGACCAGCAAATGATTGTCCTCGTACAGGACATCAAAACGATAACTGGCGGAATCGGCAGGTTCAGCGCGCATGTTTCCATTATTGGTTAAATGACTCTGGAAAACAGCGAGTCACCCGATGCAATTGATTTTGGCCAGCCGATCTCCCAGACGGCGCGAGCTGTTGTCCAAGGCCGGTTACCAGTTTGCGGTTGATCCGCCCAGTGAATTGGCGGAACAACTCGGTGTGTCCCAGCTGGCACCGATTGAATTCGTCGCCGCGCTGGCCTACCAGAAGGCGCGGGAAGTAGCCACGCGCACCGAACGGGGGTTGGTGTTGGCGGCCGATACCGTAGCCGAATGCCGCGGTCAAATCTTGGGCAAGCCGCGTGACCGCCACCATGCGCGAGACATGCTGGAAATCCTCAGCGGCCAGGTGCATTACGTGCACACTGGAGTCTGTCTGTGGTCGCGGCCCGATGACCGGCAGCTATTGAAAACGGATACGACCGAATTGGAGATGGATTTGCTGGTGCCCGACCAGATCGAGCAATACCTCGAGTCTGGGTTGTGGCAAGGCAAGGCCGGTGCGTTTGGCTACCAGGACGATCTGCCATGGATTCGCATCCGCCACGGCAGCTCCTCCAATGTCGTTGGCTTGCCGATGGAATTGCTGCAGTCGATGCTCAGCGAGTTTGAGATCCACGCCAGCGACTAACGTATCCCCATCGTCGCGGCGACGACGCTGCGCAAACGAGCAAACTTACCTTTGAGCTTTCATCGTACTTTATTCAGTTATTGATGTTGTTACGGCCGGGCGACCCGACAATCAATACCAGCTTGACGGGAACCCAAAGTTTCACAGCGATCGAATCAATAGCGTGTGCGGAACATCATTTGGCCTGTCGCTTTAGCCACGTGCGCCGAAAAGTTCCAGTGGCACGGCCCATTAATTCAACTGCTGCAATAGCCGCTGCTGAAATTCGCTGGTGGGGAACGGGTCGTACGTGGGCAGGTGCTCCGCCTTGGATTTCATGGCGGTTTTCAGTCCCGTGCGGACCTGGGGCTTGCCCAGCCGGGTGATCATCCGACTGTTCTTGACGCGCGTTTTGTCCAATTGGCGCGATTCATTATTCAATGAACCGATTCGACCGCCATATTGTCGGACCGTCGCTTCGTGGCGGGCGCGAAGCGAATCAATTTGGGCCAGCAAACTGGAGTATTGTCCGCGCAACGTTGCCAAAAAGGACTGCTCATTGAACAGCGAAACGCGGATAGCGCCAGCACGCCGCAGGAGTTGATCGCGAATCACCGGATCGGTTTCCTGGGCGGCGGCCGCCTCCGTGATCGCCAAATCGTGGGCCAGCCAGGCGATTTGCGACTGCGAGCGGTTGATCCGCGCCAGCAAACCGCTGGCCTCGGTTTCCAGCGGGGCCAACTGACTTTCCAGCTGACTAAGAGCTGAATTCGCCTCGTCACGCAGCTTGTCGGTTTCCTGGTTGATAACCTGTTGCCGCGAATCCAGTTGCTCATTCTCGGTCGTCAGCTGTTCAATCCGTTGCTGTTGTTCTGCGATGGCGCGGTCCGTCTCAGCCTGAACTTGATCCGAAGTAGTTTGGGTGATTTCGTTGTACGTCTCGAGTACCCGCTGCCGCTGGTCTTCGAACCGCTCCAGCTGCAGGTCATCCCAGCCGTCGACAATCATGGCCTGTGTCTTGGCCAGCGTCGTTTGATTGACGCTGTCGTGCGAGGGACCTTCGGCAAATCCGATCAGCCGACCCATACGGCCGATCAAATCAAGTTGTTGCGGCTCCGGCAATTGCGGTGCGGCAGTGAGCGCCTGCTTCAGCTGCTGCAAGGCTACCAACCCCTGGTCGATGTTATTCGTCGTCATTTGCAGCCAGGCGTGCGCGTACAGCTTTTCCAATTCCTGGTTGCCGCCCTGAATCAGTGACTGCGCGACGGTGGCCGCCTCACGAAATTTGTTGTAATGCAATCGGTTCAACACGTAGGCCCAGGCCAGTTGTTCGTCGCCAACCGGCAACGACTCAGATTGAAACAGTTCTTCCGCGGCGCGCTGCGTTTTCACGTCGCCCGCCCAATACGTAGTCAACAATTCCTTGGCCAGCGATTGTTGCCCATCACTGGTTTGCGCCTGCACGGCTGGCGCGACGCTCAGCGCAACGGCAGCCGTGGTCAGCGCAAAAAAATACCGCAGAGCAGACTTGGTTGTTGAATGTGTCATTTTGATTATCCAGAAGGCCGAATTACTCAATCGCCCCATTTTTTGGCCGCGCGAACAATGCTATCGCGTCGCATGCCTCCAGACAAGATTCCCGGTTGGACTCGCGGGTTTTCAACAGCTCCAACCGGCTTGGACAATCGCACCACTAATACTTTGCTGGCACCGCCGGTTTGCTGGCATGTTGCCTATCCATTGCAGGTTCGCATTGACTTGCAAGCGTCTTCCCGAGACCATACCGCCCGCCAAATTTACAACCGGAGGTGTTAACGGCGAGGCAGCTGTTTGTCAACCGTTGCATTTCACAATAAGAGGTGTCCAGATGAGACCGACCCAAATTCTGGCTTGCTGCCTGGCGGCTTTTGTTTTCAACGGGACATGGAATCACACCAGCTCAGCCCAACAGCCATCCGAGCTGCCGCCGCTTCGGCCAGCTACCACGACGACAGGTCCTGCCGTAGGGGTCGACCGACCGCCCGCCACGTTTTCATCCGGCCGGCCGCTTGCCGAAGTCCAGGAATCCGTCGCACCACGCGGAGTTAATTCGCTGCAAGTCCCGCGGCCGAATGCTGGGCTGGGTAGCCAATTCTCCGACAATCGTTTGCCCAATCAAAGCCAAATATCTTCGATCCCCAGTGCACCGGGATTTTCCGAATCATCAGCGGCGGGATTGCTGATAACAAATTCGTCTGCACCCACCGTCGACAAGGCCTTGCAACCGGCCGGTTTTTCATCCGCTGCTCCTCCGCAAACCGATACGGCATCGACCGCGTCCGCCTTGTTGGACGAACTGGACATTCACCAGTCCGGCATCCAGTTGCCAGGCCAGCCGATGGCGCTATTGGATATGCTGGCCCATACCGAACCGCGTCGCCGGTCATCGATGATCAACCAGTACTGGGCAACTTATCAGGCGTGGACCGCTTACCGATTTGCCATCGATGAAATGCACTGGCTGCAGCAGCTGGGACAGCCCGCCGCAGCCAGCGATCAATTGATGCTGGAGGCTGCACTTTCGGCAGCCGACAATAACGTGGCCGAACAACAGCTGGAATTAATGCGGCAGCAAGGCAAGTTGAACTTGTTCCTGCAGGGACCGGTTTCGGAAACGTTGCCGTTGCCTTCCGACCGGCCATTAGTGGGCCGTTATCGGACCAATTTCGAAATGTATGCGGCACAGGCGCCGATGCCCGAATCATTGCGCCAGCTCAATCAGTGGCTGCCCAAACAACAAATGCTGATCTCGGGTCGCGCCGAAACGGTGCAACGATGTCGCACCGCGGTGGCGCGAGCCAGTCAAGCGTTCAAACAAGGCAGCGTACCGATTGGTTCGATGCTGCAAGCGATAGAACTTTGTCGTGCCAACCATCACTCGTTCATTGACACGGTCGTCGGCTACAACAGAGACGTTGCCCAATACGCGTTGTCCGTCAAGCCGTACGTGCAAGCGCCGAGCCAGGTGGTCGCGATGTTAATTCCAATGCCCGCCGCGGCGAGCACGCCGCAGTTGCCGGCCGATATGCGGCAAGCGACGCTGGACGGAACGCCATATAATGCGGCGGCCGCATCCGGCTTTCCGCCGACCAACGCGTCGTTTGATCGAGCGACCTCTTTGCAACAACCGTTTGCCACACAACCTGCCGCAGTTCCCGCGGCCGCCAATGCAGCCCAGCAGCTGCCGCGGTTGGAGCCCGGATTTCAGCAGCGACTGCCCGGCAATTCACAGTTTCAGCCGGGTGGGAATTTCCGGCGTTAGGCGTCGGCGCGCCACGTCGTTTAGCCAGGGCATGGCCGAGGTCGGCACATCCAATTCATTTTTCCGCAACGACCTTGCCGATGGACTGCAAGTAATCGATGACTTGCGCGGCCAATTCTTCGATGCCGGCCGATCCGCCGGCCAGCGTCAGTTCCGGGTTTTCCGGTGGCTCGTACGGATCGTCGACACCGGTAAATCCTTTCAACTCGCCGGCGCGGGCTTTTTGGTAAAGCCCCTTGGGATCGCGCTGTTCACAGATTTCCAGCGGCGTGTCCATAAACACCTCGACGAAATCGTGAGGGCTGCCCCGCCGGGTCACATCCTGCCGCACTCGGTCGCGCTGGCCGCGATAGGGACTGACAAACGCCGTCAAACTTATCAGCCCGGCCGCGCAGAAGATCTCGGCGACGCATCCGATACGTCGAATGTTTTCATGGCGGTCTTCCTCGGAGAATCCCAATCCAAATCGCCGGGCATACGCCTCACCGTACTGGGCGAGCAGTCGTTCCGGGCTGGCATTCAGGCCGTGACGAATGTTGTCGCCGTCCAGCACAAAACTGGCGACACCCAAATCAAACAACCTGGCATCCACGCAGTTGGCTATCGTGCTCTTGCCGCTGCCGCTGAGACCGGTAAACCACACCACGCAACCGCGAGGCCGCTGGACGGCATGGTCGTGCCAGGTCACGTGCGTTTTTTCACTCATTGAAATTCCTGATTGCTGTCATTTTCAGCTCTCGATACTGGCCAACTCGCACAGGTTGGCGGCGACCACCGGTTGGGGGCAGCTCCACACCAGAAAGAACAGCGCTTCGCGGCACCAGCGACCCACGGGATGGCCGGCGACATAGCCCGCGCCCTTGGCCGCCGCCAGCGCCGCTTGCGTGCTTCGCAGCACCAGGCTGTTGGCCCGCGTCCGCAACTGGTCGTTGCTGCAGACCTGGTGTCCCCGCGCCAGTTGCAGCAGATCTGATTCGACATCTCCGGCTTGCCGCGCAAGCGCTTGAGCCGTTTCCGCGAATTCCGGACGGCTTTGTGATTCATTTTCCAAGTAACCGATCGCGGCATGGGCCAACCCCAATGCCAACGTCGACGTTTGCAAACCGCCAGTGCGGGCGCCAACGCCGCTGGCCATCACCTGTTCCACGGGTCCCGCCAGCAATTGAGAGTGTGGCACGTGAACGTTGTCAAAATGCACCGCGCCGGTTTGACTGGCCGACAAACCGATCAACGGCTGGGCCGGCGCGATGCCAACGCCACGCTGGTTGGTGGCCACCACCGCCAGGATTTGCCGACCGTCGTCCAACGTTGCGCCGACCACCAGGTGTTGGGCGAACGGCGCGCCGGTGACCCATGGTGTCATTCCCTCCAGCAAGTATCCTTCGTCGCCCGCGGCGGCCCGCAGCACCGGTCGTTTCAAATGTCTGCGGCTGGTCGTCAGCTGAGAAATGCCGACCGTTGCAAACGATTTGCCACTGGCCAGGTCCGCCAGTAATTCCGTTTTCATTTGCTCGTTTTCGGAGGCCACAATGCGTCGACAAGCTCCCGTTCGCTGGGTGATGACAAACGTCGTGGTGAGACAGGCGGCACTCAACCGCAAGTATCCACGAATCGTCTGCTCGTCGTCCCAGCCGAACCCGTGCCAGTCGGTGGGCAAAAACCAACGAAATACCCCATACTCACCGCACAATCTCAGCTGTTCACCAGGCCATGCCTGGTCGCCGTCCAGTTGCGCGGACCGCTGGGCCAACTCAGCGCACAGGTTATCTAACCGTGGATCGTCAATTTCGGAAACGGTGGATGGGCTGACCATCTTGTAAGCTGTCGTCGATAGGTCCACCGAATCTAACCGGTGGACGCAAGATTAAATCAGGGCCGTTGGCCCGCCTCACGTGCAAATGTCGACACAAACAATCCCGCGCCGTGACGGAATACCCAAGGTTGTCTCACACTCCTGCTTCGTACGGTTCAGTTTAGTCTCCGGCACCTTGGGAGGTCATGAATCGGATTCATCCTAACACGCACAAACAAAAATAACTGGTGGGGGTCGCGAAGCGAATTCGACGGCAAGTCGCGGCGAAATATGCGACGAAATGCGGATTGAAAATCCCGTATCGGTCCTCTGCTCGATATGATTACAATCACGTTTCCGCCAGCCGTGAGTCCAGCCGACCATTAATCAACGGAACTCCAGATGAGCTTGACCGAATCGACCGGTATCAATTCCGCCGACAATTCACCGAACTCGTTCTCCACCAGCGACGAGCTGTTTAAGAAATGTTTGGCACTGGCCAGTAATCTGTGGTGGACTTGGAACGGCGAAGTGGCCTCGTTGTTTCGCGATCTGGACCCGATTCGATGGCGGCAGCTGGATCACAATCCCATCGAATTGCTGCAAGAATTCACGCCTCAGCGGCTGGAACAACGGGCCAGCGAGCTTGTGCTGTACACGCGGATCAACCAGGCCTATCGGCGACTCAAGGAATATATGAGCGCCCATCGAACTTGGGCCACGACGCATGGCGGCGTATTGGGATCACATCCGGTCGCCTATTTCTCAGCCGAGTTCGGCATCCACGAGTCGTTGCCGATTTATTCGGGCGGCCTGGGCGTGTTGTCGGGCGACCACGTCAAGAGTGCCAGCGGGCTGGGAGTGCCGCTGGTCGCGATCGGATTGTTTTACAGCCAGGGTTACTTTCGCCAACGCCTCAACCAGGAAGGTTTTCAGACCGAAGAATACGTCGACACCAATTTCACACATCTGCCAATTCAGCCGGGCGTCGATCAAAACGGAGATCCAATTAAGGTCAGCATCGAAACCCGCGACAGGCCCTTGTTGGCGCAAGTGTGGAAAATGATGGTGGGGCGGGTGCCGCTTTATTTGCTGGACTGCAACGTGGAAGGGAACAGTCCCGAGGATCGGCAACTGACCAGCCGGCTGTACGGCGGTGACGAGCGGACTCGCATTCGACAAGAGTTGGTGTTGGGAATCGGCGGCGTCATGGCCCTGCAGGCGCTGGGCATCCGTCCCGGCGTGTATCACCTGAACGAAGGCCACAGCGCGTTCGCCCTGTTGCAGGCAATTCATTTCCACATGCACGAAACAGGGATGCGATTTGACGACGCGTTGCGCGAGATCGCGGCCAAGTCGGTTTTTACCACCCATACTCCGGTACCCGCCGGCCATGACCGATTCGATATTACGCTGGTCGAAGAACACGTGGGACCGCTCCGCGACAAACTGGGTTTGAGCGTCGAAGACATGATGAACCTGGGGCGCATCGAACCGCAAACTGAGGGTGAACCATTTTGCATGACCGTGATCGGACTAAAATTGTCGCGGACCGCCAATGCCGTCAGTCAATTGCACGGACAGGTTTCGCGACGCATGTGGTCCAACTTGTGGCCCTGGCGCGTCGAGGAAGAAATACCAATCGGACACATTACCAACGGCGTGCACACGCTGAGCTGGATGACCGATCAGATGAAACTGCTTTGCAACCGATATTTTCCCGAGCACTGGCGCAACGAAATTGGCGAGCCGCATATCTGGCAAAACATCTACAAAGTCGACCCGGGCGAATTGTGGGAGACGCACAACACGCTGAAAACGTTACTGGTGGCGTTTGCGCGGCGTCGCATCACCGCTCAATACGAACGCCGCGGGGAAAGTGAAGTGGAGCTGGAATTTGCCAGAAATCTGTTCGACCCACGCGTCCTGACGATCGGTTTTGGCCGCCGGTTTGCCATTTATAAACGGGCCACGCTGATTTTCAGCGATCTGGACCGCCTGGCCGAGATTGTCAACGATCCCAAATGCCCGGTGCAATTTGTATTTGCCGGCAAGGCACATCCCAAAGACGAGCCGGGCAAAAACTTGATTCGGCTCATTTCCGAGTTGCGCCACGACGAACGGTTCCGCAACCGCGTCGCGTTCATCGAGGACTACGACGTCAACGTGTGCCGCCATATGGTGACCGGCGTCGACGTGTGGCTTAACAATCCGCGCCGGCCCCTGGAGGCATCGGGAACCAGCGGGCAGAAAGCGGTGCTCAACGGAGCACTCAACTTGTCGACGTTGGACGGCTGGTGGGCCGAAGCCTATGACGGCGCCAACGGGTTCGCCATCGGCAACGGTTCGGTGCACGTATCCGATCAGATCCTGGACCAGCGCGATGCCGATTCACTGTACAGCGTGCTCGAGCAACACGTGATCCCCATGTACTACGACCGTGACGTCGACAATCTGCCGCAACGCTGGATTCAGCGAATGATGAACTCCATCAGCTCACTGGCCTGGCGGTTTAGTTCCGATCGCATGGTAATGGATTACACCGAGAAGTGTTACGTACCGGCGGCCGGCGGACTCAGTTCGGATATGTCTCGCCGGTAATTGCCTCGTCCCAGGGAACTTGGCTACCTATTGCCCTAACGCGCGCATCGTTTGCTGCAACGCCGCCCGGGCTCGCGTGTGGCCAGAATCGATTTGGAGCGTGGCTTCGAACTCGCGCCGCGCCTCGACGTACCGGTTTAACTGGCTGAGGACCATGCCCAGCCGGTAATGGCCGTCGGCATTGTCCGGACGAAACTTGACGGCATTGCGAAAGTGGTGTTCGGCTGCTTCGTAATCTTCCTCGCGGTAATAAATGTCACCCAGGCTGGCCCAGATCACGGCTTCTGTCGGTTCCGATTTCAGCGCGGACTGGAAATGGTTTTTGGCCTGCTCCTGTTTGCCTTCGCGCACCAGCAGGCTGCCCAGATAGAAATGTGCCCGCGAATGATTGGGGTGCCGTTCAAGTGCCCGTTGATAATTGGCTTTGGCGGATTCCACCTCGTTGGCCTGCAGGTGCACCAAGCCCAAATTGAAATAGGCCTCGGCGTTTTCCGGCGCCTTGGCAATCGCACGCTCCAATTCCCGCCGAGCATCGTCCAGTTTTTTCGCCGCCGTCAGACCGCGGGCCAGGTTAATCCGCATCCCGATGTCATCGGGGTCGTGGTCTACGGCCTGCTGAAAATGATCGATGGCCGCGACAACCGAGCCCAATTGCAAATGCAAAACACCTAAGTCGTTGTGCACCAGGGCAGAGTCGGGCGCATATTTCAAGGCGGACTGGTAGGCGGACAAGGCGTCTTTCGTTCGGGACATCCCCAACATCTCCCGGGCGATGGCAAAATGAACACCCGCTGCCATCGTGGGCGAATTGATCACGTCGCTGTCGATCACGGTTCCGTCGAAGGCGGCGGCGCGACTGATTCGTTCCAGCATCGTGCGATCCGCCGCAACAGAATCCGCCAACAGGGTCTCCACCGAAACGGGACCTTTGTAAATCACGTCGATATGACCCTCGCGGTTGATTAAGAAACTGGTCGGCAGCGCCAATGGCAATTCCATGCGAATCACCAGGTTATGCAGCCGCCTCAGTTGTTCGATCACAGCCGCTGGGGCCATGCCGGTATCAAACGGCAAATTAAGCCGCTTGACCATTTGCTCGGCCTCGGAAATCGCCTCGGGTCGATCGTTTTCCAAACCGTCAATCGATAGCGCGAGGATTCGTATGTTGGCCCGCTTCAATTCGTCCGCCCGTTGGGCAAACTCACTAAGCTCCTGCAAACACGGCGCGCATGTCGTGGACCACAGGTTGACCAACGTCACGTGTTGCGAATCCAGTTCCATGGCCTCGGGCCTGCCATCAAAACCAATTCGGCCCAACCACGGCGCCGGAACCGGGGTGACCATCGGGATTCGCTGTGCGCTTTGCGCCGGCGGCAACTCCAATTGCGACGGACTCACCGCCAAATCCTGGCGGCCGTCATCAGCTGAACGCGGCTGACCGGTACCTTGCTCCAATATCAACCGCCCGCTTTCGCCTGGTACGATAAATTCCTCTGTTGCCAAATCGCTGTTTGGCCACTCAACCACAACCCTGCTTATCTCTGGCGAATCCCCAAGTCCGAAATGCAACCAGCGGCTAGGTTGAGAAATGAATCCTTCTCCGGCCCGTACGGTTTTGATCAGTTGCCGCGGGGCGGCGTCGCCGGCGCCGGGTGATTCCAATTCGATGGTCACGCGCGCGCCGACGGCATCGCGATTGGTGTCGCTGCCGTTTCCGATCAGGCGCAGTTGAAGACTTCGATTGCCGGTCGGCGATTCGTTTCTGAGAAATCGGATGCGCGGCGCGTTTCGATTTGATACCCAAACATCCAGATCGCCATCGTGATCCCAGTCCACCGGAACCATGGCCCGCGCGTCATCCGGAAAATCCAAGCCCGAGACGGCCGAGATGTTTGCAAAGCGACTACCGCCCGCTTCGCCGGACCGAGTATTTAGAAAAACACAGTTCCGTTCGCGGCCACTAAACGAACGGCCTTGGCGAATCATCCGATCCAGATCCTGGGACGCGCCCCCCGGGCCGGCATTATCCTCGGCATCACTGCGTGATTGCGACACGACCTGCCGCCAAAAAAAACTTCACAAATCGCCGCTGTCGTCGGTCGTGATGTAGCCATTGGCCACCACCAAGTCGTCCCAACCGTCGTTGTTCACATCGACAAAATACGAGCCCCAGGCCCAGCGGCCTCGGTTCACGCCGGCCTCGATGCTGAGATCCTGGAACCGGTGCGACGTGTCATCCGTCGTCTCACCGGATCCGCCGAGATTGCGCAACAAGGTATTGCCTTTGGCGAATCGCTGAAATCGTTTCTTGATGTCGTCCGACGCATCCGTTTTGAACTGGTTTTGAAACGTAACCCGATTGCCGGCGGTGGAGTACATGTTGCTTACATAGAGATCCATCCAGCCGTCGCGATCGTAGTCGCCCCATGTCACGGACATACCCGACGCACAGTCTTCGGCGCCCGCTTCATGTGCAATGTCCACGAACTCGCGCGTTCCGTCGTCGCGGCGATCGTTCCGATACAAATTGTTCAGCCCATAGTCGTTGGCGACGTACAAATCCTGGTCGCCGTCGTTGTCAAAATCTTCCCAGGCAGCCGCCAGGCTGTAGCGGCGGTTATTCGAGTTCAAACCGGTATCGACGGTAACATCGCGAAACGCCCATTCGCCTTGATTGATTTCATTGCGGAACAGGCTGTTCGGACCGCCGTCGTTGGCGTTGTAAAAAATAAACTGCCCGCCCGCTCCGCCAATCGCAGTTTCTTCCGTATTGCCCAGCACGCCGTCTCGATAATAGGCTCCGGCATACAAATCCAGCCGACCATCCTGGTCGAAGTCGGATGCTGTTAACACCATTAAATCGTCGCTGGTGTCGAGTATCTGACGTATTTCAAAACGTCCGTCTCCCGATCCTTCCGCAATTACCAGACCACCGGTCATGGCCACCGCCAGGTCCTGGTGGCCGTCATTATTCAAATCGACCAGCAGTGCCGTGCGCGAATTTTGAATCCAGTCGGCGGAGGACTCGCGCGACGCGTCTCGCAGCGTTCCGTCGGGGTTTTGCACGTACAGCAGGTTGGGCAGCCCGTCCTCCTGGCAAACATAAATGTCTTCCAGACCGTCGCCATTGACGTCGCCCATCGCCAGGCCGGGATTTCCCAGGATGCTGAAAAACCGGCGAAACTGGCTGCGACCCAACCAGTGGTTGTAACCCTGCAGCAATTGCTCGTGGAAACTGCGGTTGGCATTTAGAACCGACTGTGTGCAATCAGAAAACAGCGTGTCGCCAAACCGATCAACGCGTTCGTACTGGTCCACTGCCAGTCGCGTCATCAACGGCAGGTCGTCTTCCGACTGGCGCCAAACAGCCGTCCAAATCGCGTTCTCTTCGAGCAACCCCTCGCTACTCTCACCGAATAATTCAACCAGCTGTTTCGTGGCAATGCCGTCGGCGACCTGTTCCACACGGAACACCTTGAATTTAATTCGCAGGTTGGTGCGATCGCGGTAGGCGGCGGCAATCTGCTCCAGCGCGCCGGCAAGTGGCGCCGCGCCACGTTCCACCTCAGGCGCATGCTCGTCGATCATTCCGCGCTGCACGTGCAGCACACTATCCTGGAACATCGTATCCAATCGTTGCGGCCGCAAGGGCGAAACGCTGACGTCGGCGGCGGCCAGGCCCGAAAGCAGTTCGCTATCGATCGTTTTGGAATCCGTCCACAGTTTCTTGACGCGATACCATTGCTCAGAGACTTGGTTGGCAAACACCTCGGTATCCCAACCGTCACTGGACGGATCGTCGACCTGCTCCCAGGACTTGCCTCGTTCGGATTCCGAGTTCCATCCCTCCCCGCTTGCGTTGACCAGCCACCCGGGGACCGAATCGGTTTCCTGAGTCTGTTCCGAGTTTTCGGCGGCTTGGGTGTTATCGGGCGCCGCAGGCGTCACCCATTTGAGATACGCCCAAAAACCTAGACCGGGTATCACGATCAGCGCGATGAGCGCGTAAAACATCCAGTTCGATCGCGGCGGCGCTGCCGAACGAGATGGGTTCCGCGGCTCGCTCGCCGCTGAAGTGCGTTTGCGCTTGGTGCGCTTAGGCGATGTGCGTTTGCTGCTGGTCATGCGTGGTTGCGTCGTTTCCGTAAGCGCGTGAGAAAAAAGTCGTGTACTTAATCTTAATCGACAAGACGAAAATACGTCAGTCCGTCAGTGTCGCGCCCTACTCTTATCAGGGCAGGTCAATTCGCGGGCGCTGGATCGTTTGGAAGTTTTGATCATTTTCGGCGATCCGAATCATCTGATTCAGCGGCACCTGCGTAAATCGTTGCGTTTGGCCAAGCACCGGCCAATCCACCTCGACTTGGGTGATGTCCGTCGCATTCCCCAAACCAATTTCTTGCCGGGACGGTGATCCGCCAAAACTGCTGACGCTGCCGACAGCGCGATGAATGGTCCGCATTCCATCGGGTGAATCCACCGTGACGCGAATCCGTGCCCCGTATCCCGCTCGGTTGGTCTGGCTGCC
>JBFILF010000109.1:0-13295 GCA_041599835.1 Pirellulaceae bacterium | reverse complement strand
GCCGAAACTATCAAGTTCGGAGTTACAGGCGGGGCATTGCTGAGTGGTTTGCGCCATGGTTCATTTGTTAATTCGAATGTTTTATTCGGATTCGACTTTTCTACGTCGTAACGGCAATTCTGTATCGACCCCTATTTAACTTGTGTCGACTGAAATTTAACGGTTGGCCAGTCGCGCAGCCGACCCCTGCCCGCGCAGATCATTTTTACGGAACCGGGCGGCGGGTAAACCAGATTTCCGGGTCAGCGAAACGATGATCACGGGCACGAAAAGTCGCGTAATATCGATTTTTCTGCCGCCAAATATTATCCGCAACTGGATTCGACGGGTCAACGAAAACCGCGTTGATTGTCGGCCGATCTGCCGATTCCCTGGTAGATCTGCCGTCCGCGTGGTCTGGAATAACGGTCGAATTGTAAAAATAATTGACGTTTAATGACCGGTGTCCCGTTCAGCACGCAACTCGCGGGTTGCGGCGGGGTTAGGAAAAGAGTCAGGTGAATACCGGTTCATGTGCCTATTCGAAGATTGAAAAAATGACACTGCTCAAATCTGTATGCTGGTTGCTGCTCATCTCGGTTTCTTTGTCAGCTACCTATGCGCAGCCGCCCGGCAGTCAACGCGAAGGTCAACGCGAAGTTCGGCGCGGTGATGATAACGGACGTCGCAACTGGGACCCCTCGCAGTTTCTAAGCCGGCTGGATCGCAATGAGGACGGCGTATTGGACGCAAACGAGTTGGCCGGACGCGCCCGAGGCTTCGTCGAACAACAAGGATTCGACGTGTCCAACGGTGTTGCCGTCAAGGCCATTCTTGACAAACTGGCGGCCGACCGTCAGCGACGAGAAGATGAGGAGCGGCGACGTCAGCGGGATGAAGCGCGGTTGGTTCCGAAATTTGGCGAGGATGTTGAGTGGCCGACCGTCGCTGGTTTTAAATCCGCCAAAACCGGATCGATCGACCCGAATGAAGATATCGGCAAACAGTTCGAAGAAAATATCGTCGACCAGGTCGATCGGACCTTTGATCGTTTTGATCGCAATCGCGATGGCGTGCTGGATCGCGAGGAAAATCGCCGCTTGCGGTGGGATTCGCTGGGTGTCGACTTGGACAATGACGGCACCTATACGCGGCGGGAAATTGCCGAGTTCTTCAAACGCCGGGATCAGCAAAATCGCGCCGGTGAATCGACGCGCGGCGGGCGGGAATTCGCCGGGGGCGGCCGCTCGTCCACCCCGTCTGTTCAAAACGCCGAATCCGGCGCGACCACGGTAACCACCCGCCTGAGCAACTCGTCGTCCGCAAACCGATCGCTGGACTCACGGGTCATTTCCTATGTCGACAACATCTACAAAAAGTATGACGGCGACAGCGATGGTTTGCTCAGCAAGCAGGAAATGAAAGACGTCCGCATTCCGTTCCGCGATTCCAACAATGACGGCCAAATATCTCGGGATGAAGCCATGGAGTACGTCGGGGGCGCGCGAAATAGCAGCTCCAAATCCACGGCAGTTTCGACGGCCGCGGCTGGGACGGGCGGCAACGTGGCCGCCAGTCGCGCGGCGGTGGCCGGATCGACATCGGTAAGGCGCGACATCAACGGTTGGGGCCGTGTCGGCTCGGACAGCCAGTCTCGCGACAACGACGACCAGATCCGCAGCCGTGGCGTTTCCGCCAACTTCTTTGACTATGATCGTAACGATGACGGTCAAATTCAGATGATGGAATTTGCCCGGCCCGATGAATGGACCGATGCGAAACTGGCTGAGTACTACAGTTATGACCACAACCGCGACGGCGTGATCACTTCCCGCGAATGGTCCGCACGGTCCAACCGCTAAACGTGAGCGCAGAAAACTGACGGCCGTCGTCGCTTGCGCGGTTGCGATGCGTCGCGCATTTACGGCGTGTCAGCGCAATCGAGACTGCTTTAGGTTGGCGGCTTCTGCTTGCCGACCACTTCGCTCCAGCATGCTGACATAGGCGGCGACGGTCTTTTGCGTTTCGGCGTGTTCCAGCCCCAATTCAGATTCTTGAGTGGCGAGGGCTTGGCTAATTAACGGCAAGGCTTGAGCGTAATCGCCACGCCGCGCACGGGTCACCGCCAATTGATAAGCCGTCTTGGCGGTCGAGACATGACGGTTGCCAAAGCGGGCCAATTTGTCGCGATAGATGTCGACTAAAATCTGTTCCGCCACTTCGGTCTTGCCGGCCAGCACCAACGAAGTGGCCCATCGTGTCTTTGCAGCCAATGTAAGCGGATGGCGATGCCCCAATTCGGATTGAAAAATCCTGGCCGCCTTTGACAAATGTTGCTCCGCGGAAACGTATTCGGTTTTTTGCAGATAAACGAGCCCCAGATTCAGCATGCTTTGGCCAACCGCCGGACTGCCCTCACCAAGCGACTCGCTGCGAATCTGAGCAGCTCGACCAAGGTACGTTAACGCCAAATCGAGCTCATCATTTTCGAAATGTGCGGTTCCCAGATCGTTGGCCCGCGTGGCAACGTCGACGTGCTGCGGACCATATATCTTGTCGGCCAACTCCAAACTCCGACGATAATAGTCGATGGCCTGTGGCCAGCGGCCCTGGTCGCGCATCAGTTTGGCGAGGCGAAAATGGACCATCTCCACGTGGGGGTGCAACGGGCCGTAATCTCGTTGAAAAATCAGCAGCGCGTCGCGGTAGTTTTTATATGCCGCCTGCCAGTTTTCGGATTGATGGTGAATCTGGGCAATCTGAAATTTCACTTGGGCTATCGCGTGGTATTGCTCGCCAAAATGGGCAGCAATGGTCTGTTCCATCTGCTGCAGGGCGGCCACCGCCTGCGGGTAATCTTTTTCGGCGAGAGCGCGTGCCGCGGCCTGTTCGAATTGTTTGGTCTGGCCCAATTGGTCCAGTTGGCTAGGCGTCATCAGGGATCGTAATTCGGTTTCGGCTCGAGCCAATTTTGCATTCGTCACTTGCCAGGACTGCGAACCGAACTGGCCAGTCAGATAGGATTCAATCTCCGACCAAACCCTTGTGGCCTCCGCAAAATTTCCCTCCGTCTCCAGTTGCCGTGCCCTCACTACCTGTTCTGAAAGCGCTGGGTCGATAGCGGTCCATTGGTCGCCGCTGACCGAGGGACTAACGACCGGTAATTCGGTCTGGGCCAACAGCGGAGTCATTGACCAATGGTTTAGGGGGATACCAATCACAAACAGTAACAAAATTTGCTGTAGAGACATGTGCTGGCCATGGGATTCACAACGTGGCCACCAATTGACGTTGCCGCGCGGTAACCACCGCGTGCCAGAGGGAAAAAGCAAATTGCACATTGTCTGGCAAACGATACGAAATGAGCGCGAGTTCAAAACTTTTGCGGGCTGGAAAATAAAGTCCATATCAAAACGGTGGCGTGCCGGACACATCATTTGTCCATCTGCACGAACGATAAACCCTAGGTGAGGGTGCAGGGTGGAAGTTGCCAGGTGTGGCCGCTAGCATCGTTTCGGGGCACCCTGATATTTGATTAAGGAGGGGACGTTCATGGCCGGTACAGCCACTCGATCGATCGTGCAAAGCGTTACCGTGAGTACGACGCCCGAAGAAGTGTTTCGCGCGTTAATTCAGCCGTCTGCGATACGGCAGTGGTGGGAAGCCGACCGGGCGATCGTGCACGCGGTTGCTGGCGGCATCTGGATGGCGGCGTGGGGCGACGACGAGGATCATCCGGATTACATTTGCGGATACAAGCTGGCCGAGTGCAGTCCACCGCAGCGTCTGGTCATGATCGACCCGGTGTATCACTCCAAAGATGGTGGATTGCCGTTTGAGGCGGAGATGATAACGAGGTTTGAAATTTCCTCCGGTGACAACGGCTGCACATTACGAGTCGAGCAATCGGGGTTTCCGGATTCGAAGCAAGCGGACGAGTTTTATCAGGGCTGCCAGCAGGGTTGGAGAACGACACTGAATAACCTGTCACATTACCTGTCGGAAGGTCGCTAGCGTGGGGGTTTTTGGCGCTTCGCCGAAGTTGAGTATTCGCTAAAAACTCGTCTCCAGCGGTGCTGCGCCGTGTTGTTTTCTCGCGCTTTTCGAGTCGATTCGAATTGAAAATTTTGCAGATCATCTCTGGCCGCCAGGTGAATGGTGCGCTCGTGCATTGCAAGCTGTTGACAGAACGGCTGGTGCGACGGGGGCACGATGTGACGGTGATGTGTCGGCCCGACTCATGGATCTGGGATCAGCTAAATGAAATCAATGCGCGGGTGGTTTTATCAGAGATGAATCGCTGGCCGTTGACCGAGTTATGGCGAGCCTCGCGTTGGGTCCAGCGTGAGGGTTTTGACGTCATGCACACGCACATGAGCCGGGCCCATGCTTATGGTGTGCTATTGCGGCGGTTGAGCGGCGTGCCGGTGGTGGCGACAGCCCACAACCGCTATGTGCAGTTGCATTGGCGGTTGAACGATCGCGTCATCGCTAACTCGGAAGCAACGCGACAATTTCATTGTCGGTATAATCGAGTGTTGCAACACAAGGTCAGCACGATTCACTGTTTCGTGGACTTGCCGAGATTTGCCAAACTAAATCCGCAGTCGCGGATGAGGATGCGACGCTCCTGGCGGGTGCAGGAACATCAACCGGTGATTGGCATCGTTGGCGATGTGGTGGCGCGGAAAGGGCACTGGTACTTGTTTAACAGCCTGCCGGGATTGTTGCGTCAATTTCCCGATTTGTTGCTGGTGGTGACCGGCCGTTTCAAACGGAATGAGCCTTACGTAAAAAAGCTGAGAAGGTATCTTCTGAAACATCAACTAGTAGGCAAAGTCAAATGGTTGGGGCGGCGCGACAACATTCCCGAAATCATGTCGGCGCTGGACGTGCTAGTCGTGCCGTCACTGGAAGAACCGATGGGCATGGTACCGCTGGAAGCGATGGCGGCAGGCACACCGGTAGTAGCCGCCCGCACGGGCGGACTGATCGAAGTGGTCAAGCACGAAGTCAACGGGATTCTGGTTCCCGTCAAAGATGCTCGTTCGATCGAAACGGCGGTTGCCCGGTTGCTGTCCGACGCTGAGTTGGGACGCGCCGTTTCCAGTCGCGGATTGAAGTGGGTGCACAACCAGTTTTCCCCGACCGTGCTAAGCGAAAAAATCGAACAAACCCTAATCACCGCTTGTCGGCAGCCGCGGGCCGCCTAGCCCGGTCCGGTTGCCGTCGGTCGTCGCTCGAGAATTCTCCGATGATGACCTGCCGCCCTCGATCGCACAAATGGGTTGTTGGACGCCGACAATTTGACAGTAAATGGCCAAAAAGCTATCATTACGTTTGCGAAACGGCCGGCCGTAATTCGTCCGGGGCGTTGCTGGTGTTCGTCTGGAATCATCTCCCAGTTGCTAGATTGGTGCGACCGGCGCACTTCAACCTATCCTCTATTTTGGCCCGCTGTTCTCTTTGTGGAACTTCTTTGCTCATCAATTCAAATGCCCCCGATCTTGAGGAGTCAAACGACATGACCCGTTTAAACCGTTCTGCGTTTACGCTGATTGAATTGCTGGTGGTGATTGCCATCATCGGCATTCTTATGGGCTTGCTGATGCCCGCCGTTCAATCCATTCGGGAGGCCGCGCGGCGCACCGAGTGTTTGAACAACATCCGCCAGGTTGGCTTGGCCATGCATAATTACGAGTCGTCGCTGCGACGTTTGCCCCCCGGCTGGCGCGATGACAATTTTGACCCAGCCGTTCCAGCAGGCAACGGCGACGTTGTCGATTTGGGCAATCGATACGGATGGGCCACTCTGATCTTACCCTTTATCGAGCAAAATCAGCTTTACAAGACCTACGAATTAAACCTGTATTGGGACAACGACACGTTGGACCTTTCAGGCAATGTAGACGATGACGCCAGCGCAGTTGTTACTTTGTACACATGCCCGTCGGACTCGATGCCAGATATCAATCCCAACTATCCTGCTGGATCTGTCGATAGCAATGGCATACCGTATGGACCTCTGGCAAAAATGAACTATGCCGGCAGCTTTGGGATCGGCAGCCTTCAAACTGCGGAACCTAGATGGCTCGAGCCACAAACCGAGGACTGGGGCGGAGCAGAACTCCCATTGGGGAGCGGTCCACTTGGGGACGGGGGCGGATTGTTTTGCTGCAACAGTCGCATCAAGTTTCGTGACATCACGGATGGACAAAGCAATACGATTTTGGTCGCCGAACGCGGTGGCATCGATCCCAATCTGGACGACGACCCGGCGCGACCGGTTTATCCGAACCTGTTAATCCGCATTGGCCTGACTGATAGTTTTGGTGACCCCGCCAATATTCCTGTCGGTGCGGGACAACCGGGACTCGGTGGCGATGGTTCTGCTCATCTGTTCATGGGACCTCCGGCATTTGGACCGTCGGCGATACCCAGTCCCGATTGGCGGTTTGATTACACGATCAATTCTTCTAGCGATTTGGATGGTAACGCCAAAAACGCCTACACCAACGGAATCAGCAGCGCTCATCCGTCAGGCGCCTCGATTTGTTTTGGGGATGGGTCGACGCGATTTGTGAATGACGGTCTCGACTTGGTAACGTTGCAACAACTGCTGCAACGCAACGACGGGTCGATCATTTCGCAAGAAGAGTTTTAACGGTAATTATCGACGCAGATCTAAAGGGCTGGTCAACGGTGACCAGCTCTTTTTTTGTGCCAATAAACCTCAATTAGTGACAAGACGTGTATGAAACGGTTTCAGGGGCTGAGAATCCGTTTGGCTTTGATACTGCTGGGCGTCGGATTGGGGTTGGCAGCGCGGGCGATGGTTGATCAAGCCACGCCATCTCGCCCAATTTTTGAGCAAATTCCCGATGGTTTTCGCGCCGACAATCCACCAGAGCAATTGTTGGAATCCCTGGCGGACGATGCCGTCAGCTGGTAAGCGCGGTTGGTGTGAAGCGCAAAAAATACTGCTCGCGGGACCGATGGGAAAATTCCCCAATTTCGTGGGGAATTTTTTTGCCGACACCCGTATTGTTGCCAAGGGTTAAGTTAAATCAACGAAACGTGTGACGGTCAGCCCGGGCGCGCCACGACTCAAAAGTGATTTTCCGTGGCTGCCGGATATCGCGTATAATGACCACTGAGTGCAGGACGACCGAGTTTATCGTCCTTTTTCGAGCCTCTTACAAACGACATGCCGGAACAGCATTGACTCAGAGGACTCACGGGCCCTCGAACCACGAATGACGGGGTTGTGAAGCACATGGATTATCCATCGGATTCGGTTCCTGCACCGGAGTTGCCTCCCGATGACCAGCAGCGCGCGGTCGAAATCAAATATGAATCGGTGCCGGCCAAGCCCGCATCCGCGTCATCGGCCAGTCAGGGTGTGTCCGACAAACCCAACGGCGCCGTGGGTGGCGCGTTCTGGTTTTTGGCAACCGTCTTGTTGGTGTTGACCGCATGGTGGATTGGTCCGCTGGCCGTGGAAAAATATCGCTACGCCGCGACACGAGGGCGCGTTCAAGCCGAATACGAACACGCGGTCCAACGTCTTCGCAACACGCCGCTCAACGATTTGTCGCTAGCCTACCAGCTGGTTGCTCAGCGGATTCGGCCCAGTGTCGTCAGCGTCCGCGCGGGCATTCTGAGATCCGGGCTGACTGAGTTCCTTTCTGGCGGCCAGGGTTCGGGCGTGGTGTTGTCCACCGATGGATACATCATCACCAACGACCATGTCGTTAAAAATGCGCAATACGTTGAAGTGATTCTGCACGATCGCAGCAAATACGAGGCGGAGGTGGTCGGCACTGATCCGTATACGGATTTGGCGGTGCTGAAAGTTGACGCTCCGGGGCTGATCGCCGCAGACTGGGGTGACAGTGACAAATTGCGGGTCGGGTCCATGGTGTGGGCCGTCGGCAGCCCCTACGGTCTCGATCAAACCGTCACGCTCGGCATTCTCAGCGCAAAAGACCGCGGTGGTCGTGAGAGCAACTACCAGGAATTCCTGCAAACCGACGCCGCCGTCAACCCGGGAAACAGCGGTGGTCCACTGGTCAACGCCCAGGGGCAAGTCGTAGGCATCAACACGTCGATTTATGGCGAAAAGTTTCAAGGTATCAGTTTCGCCGTCCCCAGCAGCGTGTGCCGGCACGTTTACGAGCAGATAACCATCCACGGCAAAGTGTCACGGGGGTTTTTGGGGGTATTGCCGGATATGGTGACGCAGGAAGACAAAATCAAATATTCATTACCAGACTTGGATGGCGCGATCATTCGCCGCATCTCCCGCAATACGCCGGCGGCCGGTTCGGATTTGCGGCGGAATGACGTGATTCGAAAATGGAATGGCAACCCGATTCGCAGCTACACCAATTTGTACCGCTACATCGGGATGACACCGCCGTTTACCACCGCCACGGCGGAGATTCTTCGCGAGGGCAAGCCGATGGTGATCGAGGTCCCAGTCGGTGAGCAGACGGCAACCATCGAATAGCGAAACACCCTCGAGTGACCACCGGCCGCAATCCTGGCGGTGAGGCGTTTTATCTGGTTCCATTCGGGGCGCTAGCTTGCAACATGTGCCGTATGGATTTTGTCCCGACCGTCAAGGTTTAACTGTTTGGCAGCGCTTCGCCAATTGGCAAAATGGGGTCGCTCGTTAGCACTCGCACGTGGGTCCGCTCAAACCGGGACAAGGCACAGTTTCGTTAATCGTGCCGCAGTTGTTATTTCGATGCAAATCGAAGTAATCGAAATCGATCGTTCGAATTCGAAACCATCTCCCGGTGACGACGCCCGTCCGCCCGACCGTCGGCGGCATCGCACGACTTTTAGGATCCCATGTTCGGCTCGCCGATGCCTTCGCCAAAGATCTCTCGACGCAAAATGTTGGAGCGGACCGCCGGCGCCATCGCTGTCTCCACAACCACGTCGATCGCGGGTTCGCCGCTTTCCGGCGATGATCGATCGGCGGAAACGTCGCCGGCGCTGGTGCAACTCGGCCACAGCAAACCGACCTCGCTCAAACAACGCGCCATCAACGACTACCGCCGAAGCATGGAAACCTTTGGCGGCCAATTATCCAATCCGCCGGAACAATTGTTTTATGCATCGCTGCAACCGCCGGAACAACAGTTCGATATTCTGATCGTCGGTTCCGGTTACGGAGCGTCCATCTGTGCGGCTCGATTGGCGCCGCAGTTACGGGCTGGAGTGAGAATGGCGATGATCGAGCGCGGTCGCGAGTGGGTGCCGGGCACATTCAAAGACACTTTGACGGATGTTAGTGATGAAGCGCGGAATCAGCTGTTTGGTCGCAATCGAAGAACGGTGACGAATCCGCTGGGCCTGCACAATGTGATCATGAACGACGAAGTCAATGTGTGGACCGGCAGCGGTCTGGGCGGTGGATCGCTCGTCAATGCAAACATTGCACTGCGGCCGGATCCGGAAGTGTTTTCGCAATTCAAATGGCCGGCTGCCATTAACAACCGCGACGTGCTGGAACCGTATTACCAACGGGCGGCGGCGGGCCTGAATTTAACGCGCACGCCAACGGACTTGACGAGCAAGGTTCGCGCGCGGCGACTGGCGGCCGAACGGATCCGACCCCAACCCGGATTTTTTGATCTATCGCCGATCAGCGTCACCTATGACCGCCGTGCGCTTGACGAACAGTGCCGCAACCCGCAAGGCGTGATTCAGCGCCCCTGCACGCTGTGCGGCGATTGCATTACGGGTTGCAACATCGGTGCAAAAAACACATTGGCTACCAATTACTTGCCGGTGGCCAAACGCCACGGGCTGGAAATCTACACTCAGATGGAAGTTCGTTCGATTGAAAAGGCCGGCGGGCTCTATCGATTGAACCTGGTGTATTTTGACGATCGCCAATGCGGCATCGTGCGCCGTTACACCAGCGCGCACGCCCGGCTGGTCATCCTGGCGGCCGGCTGCCCGGGCAGCCCGGAAATACTGCTGAATTCGCAGGGAGACGGACTGTGTTTTTCTCCAGCCTTGGGACATCGCTGGTCCGGAAACGGCGACACCGTCGGCTTCGTAATCGACATGAACAACTGCAGCCAAATTGGCGGCGTCGGCGCGCACCCGGACAAGACCGCTGCCATCGGACCAACATTGCAGACTTCGCTGCATTATCGCCACCCGCCCAAGCTGGAAGATAGAATCCTCATCCAGGAGGCCGCCATCCCCAGCGCGGCGACGAGTATTTTTCGACTTTTGTTGCGCGACGCAAAACTGGACCACAGCTCCGTGATGCTGGGGATGGGACACGACGGGGCCATTGGCCGGATTGAAATTGATAAGGGCCGAGCCACCATACGTTGGCCCGGATTAAAAAACGCCGCGTTTCGCCGCTACATCTGGGAACAATTTGAGCAGCTGGCGGCCGCCCACGGCGGAAAATACAAGCGGCTTCGCGCATTCGGCGACAATCTCGTTTCGGTGCACCCGCTCGGCGGTTGTGCGGCGGCCGACGATCCAATCGACGGCGTCGTCAACGATCTGGGCCAGGTGTTTGACGGCTTTGACGGTGGTCACCAAGATTCGCAAACGGGCCGCCCAGCTGTGCATGACGGGTTGTACGTCGCCGACGGTTCGATCGTTCCCTCATCGCTGGGCACCAATCCGTTTATGACTATTTGCGCGCTGGCCGAACGAATTGCCGAGGGCATTCTGAATTCTCCTGATCACGCCGAACTGTTTCAAACCAAAGTTGTCACAGCTGTCCGATAGGTTTTGCGTGCTGAATCGGCGAGCGTCGCGCCGCAGATTGGCCGTACACGGACAGAAAGAAGCCTGGGGCTGGTGTCGTCGCGGTGGCGGTTTGACGAATCACGAAATACCCCGTACAAATATGAGTCCGTTGCCTGACGCGCTGTCGGCAAGTGGGCTCCGCGAGGGGGAGCCGTGAATCTGGTCAGGCCTGAAATATGGAGCAGCCATAAGCGGGGTACTCTTGTGCGGGGTCCGCTTGCCGACAGCTGTCCGCCATGATGTCGCTTGGCCTTTCACCGCACGTTTGCTGCTGCCATGGCTGCGCCAACCAATTCCACCACATCGCAATACACGGTCGTTGCCCGCCGTTATCGCCCCCAATCGTTTACTGACCTGGTGGGGCAGTCGCAGGTGGCGACGGCGTTGAGCAACGCGATCCAACAGCAACGGGTGGGGCACGCTTATTTGTTCACGGGCGCCCGAGGCGTGGGCAAAACGTCCGCGGCTCGGATTTTTGCCAAATGTCTGAATTGCCAGCAGGGTCCCACCACGGAGCCCTGTCAGCAATGCGATATTTGCGAGGGAATCGCCAGCGGTGAGGACGTTGACGTCATTGAAATTGACGGGGCCAGCAACAACAGTGTCGAAGAGATTCGCCAGTTGCGGTCCAACGTAATCGTGCGTCCCAGCCGAGCACGCTTCAAAATCTATATTATCGACGAAGTGCACATGCTGACCAAGCATGCCTTCAATGCGTTGCTAAAAACACTGGAGGAACCGCCCGAACATGTGAAATTCATTTTTTGCACGACGGACCCGGAAAGGATCCTGGTCACCGTGCTTTCACGATGCCAACGATATGATTTTTTGCCGATTCAGACTGCCGCCATCCGCCAGCGATTGCAGGAAATCGTAGCCCACGAAAATGTCAAAGCCGACGACGAGGCGCTTGAGTTGTTGGCACGTCGCGCCGGCGGCTCGATGCGGGATAGCCAGTCGTTGTTAGAGCAGTTGCTGTCCTATTGTGAATCCGACATCTCCGTGTCCGATGTTCACGAGTTGCTGGGCACTGCCGATATCAGCAAGGTCATTGAAGTGGCGGAAAGTATGATCGGCGGTCGCGCCGCCGAATCACTGGACAAGCTGGAACAGGCCATTGCTGCCGGCGTCGATGCCGGTCAATTGACCGAACAGTTGGTGGGATTGGGGCGCGATTTAATGGCCCTTAAAGTCGGGTGCGATCCGTCATTGATTTTGCACACGACCAGCGACTATTTGCCGCGGCTGCAAACGTTGTGCGACAACTTGGGCTTGGAACAGATCCTGGCCATCCTGCAGGTACTCGATCAGTGCCTGGTTAAATCGCGGTACAGCACGTACGTGCGTACGTTGTTGGAAGTTGCCATTGTGCGAATTTGCCATCTCGAAAACTTGGACCGCATTCCTGAATTGGTGCGCCAACTTCAATCGGATGCTGCAGCCAATCGCGGCGGCAGCCCGGCGCGGGCTGCCGAAACCGAAGTGCCGGCGCCGCGCGGTGCTGCGGGAAAACCAATCGCGACTGGAAAAAAAAACGGACCGCCGCGGGATGACTCGCCGTTAACCCGTTCTCGGCCGACTGCTGAAACCGCACCCGTGCCACAGCCAGTGGCCGGCCAAACTGCCGCCCCGCGCATCGATTGGGACGTGACTCAGCTGGAAGCGGTGTGGCGTAATGTGTTGGCCGAGTTGGGTGATGTGACCGCCGACGTCGCCGGAAATTTTGCAGCGCTGGAAATGGCCGGTACCGATCAATTGGTTGTCACACTGAAATCGAGTTACGACCGGGATCTGTGTCGCCGGCCCGAGCGCAAACGTCGGCTGGAACAAGCGGTGTTGGATTCGACCGGTAAACGCATTCGTCTGGATTTTCGCGCCGCCGAATCGTCGATCGCGAGCGAGGCGGCACCAGCGGTGGCGCCGCCCACCCGCCGCCAACGAATGAAGCAACTCGAACAGGACCCGCTGATTCGGTCGGCCATCAACTTGTTCGACGCCGAGATTGTGGACGTGAAGCCCCACAAGCAAAAACCACGCTGAGCCGAGGTGGTGGACAGGCCACAAACCGGCCTTTCACGGTAGATTGATCTTGTCGGATTGAAAATCTCTTGCCATCCTCGAACAATATGACGTCGCCACGCAGGAGTGCGCGACGCGTCTCGCTCAAACCGTTTCACGCTGGTGGAGGTTAACGTGTTCAAAGGACTGGGAAACCTGGCATCGCTCATGCGCAGTGCCCAGGATATTGGCGACAAACTTGGCGACGTGTCGCAACAGCTCAAACAGCGCCGCGCCTCGGGCGTTTCCGGAGGCGGTATGGTCGTGGTCGAAGTCAACGGTTTGGGTCAGGTGCTGAAAGTGACGATTGAACAGACGCTGATTGAAAATAGCGAACATGAAATGATTCAAACTCTGCTGCCCGCCGCCATCAACCAGGCCACGGCCAAGGCAAAACAAATGCACATCGAGGCGATGAAAGAATTGACCGGCGGCATTCCCTTACCGGGACTGGATAACGCTCT
>JBFILF010000108.1:0-13327 GCA_041599835.1 Pirellulaceae bacterium | reverse complement strand
GCCGGTCGAGGATGCGGTAGTTGATGGCTTCGGAGAGATGATGCGACTGGATCGTGTCGCTGGCGTCCAGGTCGGCGATCGTGCGGGCCACGCGCAAGATCTTGTCGTGGGCGCGGGCCGAGAGGCCGAGCTCGTTGACGCTGGCCTTCATCATCGACATCCCGCCCGAGTCGAGCTGACAAAACGTGCGCAACTGGCGGCTCGACAAATTGGCGTTGTAACTAATGTTCAAATCCGAAAATCGTTCGATTTGCGCTTTGCGGGCCAATTCCACTTCCTCGCGCATCTCGGCCGACGAACGGCCGGGCGTCTTTGATGCCAGCTCCTTGTACTCCGCCGCCGGCACTTCGATGTGGATGTCAATCCGATCGAGCAATGGGCCCGAGATCTTGCCCATGTACCGCTCCACTTGCGGCGGCGTGCAGTGGCAATCGCGACGCGGGTCCGTGCGGTAGCCGCAAGGGCAGGGGTTCAGCGCCGCCACCAACATGAAATCGGCTGGAAACGTTGTCGACGCCATCGCGCGAGAAATCGTCACCACGCGATCCTCCAGCGGCTGGCGCATCACTTCCAGTGTCCGCCGATTGAACTCGGGAAGTTCATCTAAGAACAGCACACCGTGGTGCGCCATCGAGATCTCGCCGGGCACGGGCGTGCTGCCACCGCCAACCAAACCGGCGTCGCTGATCGTGTGGTGCGGCGATCGAAACGGTCGCGTCGCCATCAGCGGCTGGCCGGCGGCTAACCTTCCTACCGCGCTATAAATCCGCGTCGTCTCGATCGACTCCGGCGAACTCAATCGCGGCATGATGGTCGGAATCCGCTTGGCCAGCATCGTTTTGCCGCTGCCCGGTGGGCCGAGCATGAGGATGTTGTGCGCGCCGGCCACGGCGATCGTGATCGCTCGCTTGGCAACTTCCTGGCCGCGGACATCGGCAAAGTCGTCTTCATAATGCGAGTACTCATCGAACAGATCGGCCACCCGCGAGGGGGTCGGAGTCAAATCGAGCTGGCCGGCAAAAAATGCCACCGCCTGGCTGAGCGTATCGACAGCGACAATCTCGATGTCTTCGACAACGGCCGCTTCGCGGGCGTTGGCGGTGGGGACCACCATGCCTTTGACCTGGCCTTGCCGTGCCGCGGCGATGGCCATCGACAACACGCCTTTGACTGGCCGCATGTTGCCCTCCAGCGACAGTTCGCCGACGACGGCATATTGTTCCAGCCGATCAGATTGCATCTGCCCGCTTCCGATCAGCATCCCCAGTGAAATGGGCAGATCAAACGAGGCGGCTTGTTTGGGCAGTTCAGCCGGCGCCAAGTTGATGACGACGCGGTCTTGGGGGCGGTGAAACCCCGAATTGACCATGGCCCGTTCGACACGGTGGGTACTTTCTTTGACGGCCGCCTCCGGCAATCCAACCAAGATGACTTTGGGTGCCGCGCGGGGGGAGACGTCGACCTCGACGACGACCGGCAGCGCATCGATACCCAGCAGTGAAAACGTCTGCAGCTTGGCCAGCATAATAAGACTTTTTTGAGCAGCGTAATAACGATGGCCGTGAGACTGATAACAACTTTCGCGTGGCCTCAATTGTGTGCTGGGCGACGAACATCGACAAGCCGACGGCGAGCTTACCGGTATCCGCTGTATTCACGGCACAAACCTTTGGTTCTTGGCTTGTTTGATATTTGCCGCTTAAGTACAAATTGGGTTGCAAAAAGCGGGCGATTCGCGTCGTCTGAATCGTTTTCACTGTCAAAAAAAGCCGGTCAGCCGACTGTGTGCCAATGCGGAGTAACTCATGACTGTCAAAGAGAGTGACATTCTCGAACAGAAATTGCTGTTTGGCCATCCTTCTGGCTTGTACACGTTGTTCTTTGCCGAAATGTGGGAACGATTCTCGTATTACGGCATGCGTGCGTTGTTGTTGCTGTACATGCTCAAGGGATTTTTGGGGTTTGGCGACCGAGACGCCAATGCCGTTTACGGAGCGTACACGGCACTGGTTTATATGACGCCGTTTTTCGGTGGGATGATTGCGGATCGTTTGCTGGGCGCGCGAACGTGCGTGGTGATCGGCGGGTTGTTGATGGCGTCAGGTCACTTGCTGATGACGTTTCAGCAGGATCTGATGTTTTTTACTGCTTTGGGGTTACTCATTTGCGGCAACGGATTTTTCAAGCCGAACATCTCAACCATCGTTGGCTCGCTGTATCCGGAAGGCAGTCCCAAGCGCGACGGTGGCTTCACGATCTTTTACATTGGCATCAATCTGGGTGCTGCGATGGCGCCGCTGTTGTGCGGATACATCGGTGAAACTTACGGCTGGCACTACGGATTTGGGCTCGCCACGATCGGAATGCTCGTGGGCACGGCAATCTTTGTGGCGCCGACGATTTTGACACAGACGCTGATTCTCGGCACGGCCGCGCTGAGTGCCTATGGCCTGGTGTTTTACAACGCGGGCGACACCTTTTCGGTGTTGTCGAACCTGTTTGTGATGCTGGCGCTGCTGATTTCTGGTGCGGCTGCCGTCACGGCGCTGTCTCGTGGTGGTTTGCCGAAATGGGCGGGTGGCGCGCCAAATCCTGAAACTTACTTTTCAAATCTTTCCATGGTGCTGATTGGCACACTTTTGGTGATCCCGATATTTGTCGTGTTGGTGTCCGGATTTTCCGTGGTGCCCGGTTTTAAGGACCAGTTGACACTGTTGCCCGAGGCGGTGGTTGCACCGCTGGCCGAAAGTGAATCGAGACTAATCAGAGGTTTGGCCACGTTTGTCGAGGAAGCCAGTCGCCCGGCGGGACTGGTCCTGATTTTGGCGGGCATCGGTGCCACGATCTACCTGTTGCGGGAAGCGTTCAGCATGGAAAAGGTTCCCCGCGAACGAATGTTCGTGGTTTTCATCTTGACGTTTTTCTCACTAGTGTTTTGGGCGTTCTTCGAACAATCCGGCAGCTCCGTCAACAACTTTACTGATCGCAATGTGGACCGCGTTAGTGAATCGAGATTTGTTACCACTGCAGACGTGGGTCAAACGGTTTCGTTATCGCTGATGGCCGATCCGTCAGAAGTGGAGTTGATGGAACTGGAGTATCTCAGCCAGGAGTTTCTGGGTCACGAAAACGCCGCCGAATCCATCAAGGGTCAGATTGCCAAGGCCATCACGGCGGTCGAAGGGGCTAAGGAAACTGACAAACAAATGCCGGCCGATCAACTGGCGGCCACCATTGCCGATGTGACTGCGCTGCCGAAGCTAACCATGACGGCCATCACCTACCTCCGCGAATTTGCCAAAAGCGAAGACGCGACGGTCGAAGACAAAAGAGTGGAATGGACGTTTACCAGCGAAAATGTGGGCAAAATTGGACTGGGTGGTTCGGAGATCCCCGCTTCGGTTTACCAGGCGGTCAACCCGATCTACATCATGGTGTTCGGGTTGGTGTTCACATTCCTGTGGGGATTTTTAGGCGCTCGCGGCATGGAACCGAGCACTCCGGTGAAGTTCGCGTTTGGGCTGATTCAGCTCGGTCTGGGTTTTGCCATGTTGTTTTTCGGAGCCCAAACCGCCGACTCCGACGGCATGGTCGCGGCCTACTGGTTACTGTTGATGTACCTGTTGATCACCACGGGCGAGCTTTGCCTGTCCCCGGTGGGACTGTCGATGGTCACGAAATTGTCGCCGGCCCGGTTAGTCAGCACGGTCATGGGCGCCTGGTTCCTGGCCACGGCGTTCTCCCAGTTTTTGGCGGCGATCATCGCCCAGTTTGCCGCAGTGAATGAGAGCGGCAATTACGTTCCGATCCCGGCCGAAACGGTTCATATTTATGGTAATGTCTATTTTGGTATCGCCGCATTTGCAGTGGGTTCCGGAGTGGTCTGCCTGGGGTTGTCGCCGATCCTCAAGCGTTGGATGCATCCAGAGGCCATTCACGCAGAACCGCACGAACCTAAAGGCCCCACGATTCGCGAACCAGGATTGATGGAATCGCATGATGATGCCATGCATCATCCGGAAGGCGAAGGCGAAGGCGAATAGCGATCGCCGTTAAACAATTTGAAAATCAACTTAGCAGTTGCGCCAGTTTTTGGCGCAGCTGCTTTTCTGTTGCACCGATCACCAACACGTTTTTGTGCCGGCTGCCATGTCCCGACAGGATCTCAAAGTTCGAAGGCGATAATTGCAATTGACGGGCGAGCAATCCGATCACGGCCTTGTTGGCTTTGCCTCGCTCGGCCGCGGCGGTTACGGAAAGCTTGATCGCACCGTCGTGCAGGCCGCGGATCTCGGTTTTGCGCGACGCCGGCGCAACGATAACGGAAAAGGTGACGCCGCATTCGGTTTGGCGCAGATCGAGGCTCATGGGCCTGCGTTACAAACCAGGGTGAGAAGAAACAGAATTTTGTTAACTGATTCCATCGTAGCTGAAGTCGCCCAGACTTCGGACACCGCAAACGAAGAACCCGAACTCGCGCGAGTTTGGCTACCAACTGCCATTTTTGTTGGCCTTCGCGCGGCCGCTGGCCCTGTTCCCGGTGGGTTAGGGCCCAGACTTACAAAATACCCTCGTACAACGCTGAACCGATGCGTACGATCGTTGCGCCTTCTTCGATGGCGATTTCGTAATCGCCGCTCATGCCCATCGACAGTTCCGAGAACTGATCCGGATACCGTGCCCGCGGCGCCAATTGATCTCGCAGTTGTCGCAATTCGGCAAATTCGCGACGGGTTGTTTCGTCATCGGCATCCATTGCCGCCATGCACATCAACCCGCGAATCCGCAAATGATCATGTTGGCACAACAAGTCAAACGCCTCGGCGAGCGACTGGGCCGAGAAGCCGTGTTTTGCCGATTCGCCGGAAACGTTGATTTCCAGCAAAACGTCCAGCGGCTGGCCGCGCTGGCTGGCTGCGCTATTCAAAGCCGTTGCTAATCGTTCGCTGTCAACCGAATGGATCATTTGTGCGTAGCGCAATGTTCGTTGGACCTTGTTGCGCTGCAAGTGACCCACCAGATGCCAGGTGATGGGCAAATCACTCAGTTGCTCGGCCTTGTGCCATAGTTCCTGCGGCCGGCTTTCTCCCAGGATTTTGCCACCACTTAAAAACAACAACCGCGTGATTTCGGCGTCGATGTATTTGGTTATTGCCACCAGCGTCACGTCGCTGTCAGATCGACCCGATCGTTGCGCGGCCTCGGCGATACGTTGGCGCACAGTTTGCAGATTCGATTGGATGAGCCCCTGTTGTTCGGTTGCGTCAGCCAATGCCCGGCCCCTTGCTGGTGTTTCGCCGCGTCGTCTTGACCACTAAAGTTCATTCGATCGACAGAATTTCGTCGACGTTGCCATCGGAACGCAATTTGCCGATAAAAAAATCGCTCGATTGATTCTGGCCCATGAACGTGCGATTGCCAATCGCGTCAATCGCGCGGTACAGCACCCATTGCTGCTTGCCGATTTGAATTCGAAATGCGACAGCGGTTTCCCTGGATACCGATCGTAGTTGCTCGGCGACTGTTAATGGCCGCCAGGTTCGCGGCCTCAGGCTACGGCGCGGACGGAGATCCAAAAAAATTCCCGCATACAGGTTTTTAGCAGCCACTGACTGCGTCAACTGCAAATGCCCGGCGTATCCATCAAATCCCTGCTCGCCGCATTGTGCTTGCCACTCCGGCAAAGCCACCGGAATCAACAGACTGCGGATCTTGGGATCGGCCAAGTAAATTTCGCTAGTTTCCGTCTCATGGATCACCGAAATGCCGTCCGGCAATTCCAACTGCAGCCGGTAATCGATCCGTTTTGCCGAATCGCCCAGCACGATATCGGCCAGTAACACTGCCGAATCTTGTCGCAGCAACAACAATTGCCGTTGCAGCCGAACGCCGCGGTCCAGTTCCATTTCCCATTCCAGATAATCGATGCCGTTGTCCGTGTGATGACAGGCCAGTTCCCAATCTCCCTGCGGGGACGATTGCCGCCCATCGATTGAAATCTCCGGCGGGCGGAGGCCACGCAGCAAACTAGTGCCGCGACAAATCTCCAGCTGCATGGACCGGCCGTCGACCGCCACCGCGACGCGCGGTCGTTTTGGTCCCCAGCCGCTGGAGAGCACGCCCAGCCCAGCCCATTCCGAAAACGTTTGTTGATCATCGTCCAGCTGTTCGAGTTTCGATGGCTTCTTCTTAGGACTGGGAAAAATAAAACGCGCAATGCGCCGATCGGATTCGTCGCTGGTCGTTCTCAACGCGGCGCGAAACAACGCCGAGCACCAACGTCCGGACTCCTGATCTGTCAGCAGCTGCGACCCATCTTTCCGCATCAACCGCATCGATTGTCGCAACAACCATTCCCATTGCAGCTGGCTTTTGCGACGAATGCCCTTAACCTCTAAAGCTTTGATCAAGTACCAGGACCGGCTCCAGGTCGCCAGCAACGGGCGCCACAGTGCCAAGTGCCGCGAGGAGATCCAGCCGTCGCCGTCCACAAGTTGATCCACCTGGCGATCCCACTGCCGGGCACCCGTGGGGCCCAACGCGGCACAATGCGGCAATTCGGGCAACTGGTAAGCCAAAGTTAGCGGCAGTTCGATGGCCAACAACTGGAGCGTCCAAATATCGAGCGTCTGAGCGTCATTAATTTGTGAGATGGAGATCAACTGATCCAGGATCTGGCACCAACGTTCGCGGTCCATGATTCGCGCCAAACTGGGGAGGATGGATGAGGCGCCCACCAGCAACAGGGCTTCGTCAGCCGCCATCAATTCAGAAGTTCGACCAACGGGCAACGAGCGGCGCTGAACAATTTCTGAGATGACGTCGCAAACTTGCGTCAATGAGTCATCGGTTGTCGCCGCGAAAGCACGCGCCGCACTGCATTTTTCGATCCAGTGAAGCAGCGTCGAACGGGCAACTGGCTCCGTGACGCTCCACAGCAGACTGGGTTCTCCCCGTGCCTGGACCGTCTGGTCAATCGGCTGGGGCTTGCCGCGACCGGCCAAGTGTCGCGTCCACTGGTCCCAATTGAAATCGCTTCCAAAACCCACTGTCTCGGCCGCACCGGTGACCAAAATTCGGTTGCGACGCTCTTTCTTTGGCGAAGAGAAACGATTGGTTTTTTTGCGAGATTTGTTTTTTGATTTTGTTTTGGTGGTCATGTTGCAATCGCCCGTGCCAAAATGCTTGTACTTTTTGGGCTGGTGGATTGTCAATGGCCTGCATCGCACGTTGGTACGGTCATCGACAGGTTGCCGGCGATTCAAGCCATCAAGACGAGATTTACCGCCCCGATCTGTTAAAATCAAATCGTTCGGGGAATTCGACAATGTGAATCCCTGCCGGCAGAGCTATTTGACGAACCGAACAAGGCAATCGAATGTTTGTCGATGACTGGATGTCGCGGATGCGAAAAACTCGCAAGTGTATGAACGGTCCTTTAATGCAGCTTCAAAGTCGCCTGTTGGCGTTGGGCTGTCTATTCGTCGTCGCGGCCTTGTCCAGCAGTTGCGACGGGCCCGATCGGCGGGCAGCGGAGTCGGCAAAAGCCGAGCAAATTGTTGCGCAACCGGGACTGGAAAGCGCGAACCGAAATCAGCAGCCTGTTGCGGACAACCCGAGTCTTGATCCAGTGCCAACGCAGGAAATTCGATCGCAGCAGTCTGGCGATTCGGCAACGACGTCTAAGCGCACCATTGATTCCGGCGATCCCGCGGCCCAATCGGATCAGTCCGACTCGCAATTAGATCGGGCGATTGATGCACTGAATCAAAAACCGATTGTCGAGCACGACGGGCGCAGTCAGCCAGACGGTCCGCGCGAAGTCCGCGAAGCGATTGCTCCGTTGGTCGAGGAAACGTGGACTCGACTGCACCCGGCGTACGAAATCTGGTTTGAAATGAAAAATCGGCAGGTCATCGTGGGCGGCCGCATTTGCCTGCGCGACGGACCCTTGGAGATGTTTGCTTGTCCCGAGCACACCAAGGAGCACGAATCGATCGTGGCAACGCTGTCCGATGCCAAAATTATCCACGCCGGATTGTTGGCAGTGGGTGCCAAAGTGGGAAAACCGGTCCAGTGGGAGCCAAATTACGTTCCGGCCAGTGGCACTCCGATTGACGTCAAGGTGGTGTGGATGAAGGAGGGCCAACGGCGAGAGCGACCCGCGCAGGAAATGGTGTTGGATCGCACTACCGGCAAACACTTGACGCACTCTTGGGTGTTTTGCGGCAGCGGACGGTGGACCGACCCGGACACCGGCCACAGTGAATACTTCGCCGATTCCGGCGATATGATTTGCGTGTCCAATTTTACGACGGCCATGATGGATCTGACGATTCAAAGCAGTGATTTGAATGCTGAGCTGCGGTTTAATGCACTGACCGACAACATTCCCGCGCTGCATACTCCGGTGCTGTTGATGCTGTCGCCGCAGGTGTCTGGGGGCGAAATGGCCGATGATCCTGCTGCATCAGGTGAAAAATCGGGCAAAGAAAAAACTCAATCTGAAAAAGATCCGGCCAAGGCCGCGGAAAAAAATGACGGTTAATCGCTCCAGCGAGGTATAATTTTGCGAACCCGATGTGAGACATCGTTTCGTTTTGGGGAATCCTTGCGGGGACGGAAAATGGGCTGCCCCCCGGATCAAAAAGACGGAAAAACGGCAGCTGCACGTGTACCATTCGGATCGGTGTGATCAAAATGGAATTCGCGGGCAAGTATGAATTAGCAAGTATGAATTAAACGAGGAGTGATCGCTTAAATCGTGCAGGAAACAGAACGTAGCCAGGCGGTCCATGACGAAGTGGCCGTACTCGTACGAGTGCTACTGGCCAGCGACGAAAATGGGGCGGAACAATTGTGGTTGGATCCACTGGAGGAACTCAGTGGCCTGGCCACGACGGCCGGTGCGGTGGTGGCCGGTGGGCTGACCCAGCGACGGCAAAAACCGGACGCCGCGACATATCTCGGCAAAGGCAAAGTCGACGAACTACAGCGGCTCGTCGAATTTCATGCTGCGGACGTGGTCATTTTCGACAACGATTTGACACCCGGCCAAACCCGCAATCTGGAACAGGCGCTCAAGGTCAAAGTGCTTGACCGCACCGAGTTGATTCTCGATATCTTTGCCACCCGCGCGCAGACATACGAAGCCCGCTTGGCGGTCGAATTGGCGCAACTCGAATACTCATTGCCGCGGCTCAAGCGAATGTGGACCCACCTGTCGCGGATCAAAATGGGAGTGGGCATGCGCGGTCCGGGTGAAAAGCAGCTGGAAGTTGACCGCCGGCTAGTTGAAAAACGAATTCACGATTTGCGGACCGACTTGAGAAAAATTGAAAAACGCAAAGAGCGTACGGTCGCCGCCCGCCACGATCACATGACGGTGTCGCTGGTCGGATACACCAACGCCGGAAAAAGCACGTTGATGAACGTGCTGACCGACGCCAATGTGGTGGCCGAGGACAAGTTGTTTGCCACTCTCGACACGCGAACGCGACGTTGGCAGTTACCCAGTTGGGGGCCGGTTTTGTTAAGTGATACGGTCGGGTTTATTCGCGACCTGCCGCACCGGCTAATCGCCAGTTTCAAGGCCACGTTGGAGGAGGCCCGCCAGGCCGATTTGCTGTTGCACGTCGCCGACGCCAGCCACCCGCACGTAGCCCATCAGATCACGTCGGTCTACCACGTGCTGGAGGAAATTGGCATTCAGGAAAAAGACACACTGCTGGTCCTGAATAAAATCGATCAGGTAAGTGCCAGCGGCACATTTGACCGATTGCTGGATCGTTATCCGCATGCCGTTAAAGTCAGCGCGAAAACTGGAGACGGTCTCGACGCGTTAAATCAGGCGGTCAGTGCCGCGCTGAGTAGGGCCTTCAAAAACGTGGAAATCGAGACGCCGGTGGGCAACGGAAAACTGTTGGCTTATGTGGCGGCCCACGGCGAAATCATCTCGACTCAATTCGGCGAAACCAGGGTCCGCGTGCATTGCCGCATCCCCCAAAAATACTTGGGTCGCATCGGCGATTCGGAAACCGTCATTCGGCATTGGGCGCCGGCCGAAGCCGATGTTCAGCCGGCGGAAGACCAGGTGACCGCCGCCGTGGACCGCCCGACAAATCAGGCGACCCCGTCGCGATCGACGATGGATGATGTTGCTTGATGGCCCGACGTCGGTTAGATCAGGCGCGGGTAATCATTACCGGCGCATCCAGTGGCATTGGCCGGGCATTGGCCGAGCGGCTGGCGGCACTTCGTTGCAAACTAATCGTCAACGCGCGACGCGCCGAACGCTTAACTCAACTGGCGGCCGAAGTCCAGGAACTCGGTGGCCAGGCCGTTGCGGTTGCCGGTGACGTGACCGATCCGGACACCCAGCAAAAAATCATCCAGGCATCCGTTTCCCACTACGACGGTATCGACGTACTCATAAACAACGCCGGGATTGGCGCGATCGGACCGTTCGCCGAAGCCAGCGGCGAGCGGCTGCGGCGTGTAATGGAAGTTAACTTCTTTGCCGCCACCGAATTGACGCGGGCCGCGATTCCCGTGATCGCCAACGGCCGGGATCCGCTGATCGTTAACATTGGCAGCGTGTTGGGCCATCGCGCGGTGCCGCTGAAAAGCGAATACTGCGCCAGCAAATTCGCCTTGCACGGTTGGAGTGACGCGCTGCGGACCGAGTTAACCGAATCGGGCATCGATGTGCTGCTGGTTAGCCCCAGCACCACCGACAGCGAGTTTTTTGATCGGGTGATCGAAAACACCACCGACAAAAACTGGAAACTTTCCGGCGCCTCATCTCCAGATTTCGTGGCGCGTCGAACCGTCCAAGCGATGCAGCGGCGCAAACACGAAATCATTCTCAGTTGGTCAGGGTGGGGGCTGGTGTGGCTCGATCGGCTGTTTCCCAGTCTGGCCAACCGCATCGTGGCCCGGTTCGGCAAGTAAGGCAAGCTGTCGCCAGCGGCTGGCGTGTCGTTTGCCGCGTTGCAACGTGCTAAGATTTGAGCATTAATTTGACCATCGGTTTGTACCTCACAACATGGTTACTCGCGAGAATCACCATGTCGATGCCACATCCAGATGAAAAAAATCCGTATGCGGCTCCGGCGAAAACGGCAATGGAAATGGCCGGGCATATGGACGAATCGCGCGTGGCCGCGTCGACCATCGATATCCTCAACCAAACGCGACCCTGGGTTCAGTTCATGGGCGTGCTGGGCATCATCGCCACGATTTTGATGGCGATGATGGTACTGGTGCTGTTGGGCGCGGCGTTGATGGACGAGGCGGGTTCGGAAGTCGTGGGAGCCAGTATCGGGTACGGGATCGCAGCCTGCCTGTATGGAATTCTATCACTTGTCCTGTTGAGATACGCGTCGCGCATCGCACAATTATCGGCGCGACCGACCACCGGCCAGCTCAACGAAGCCTTGAACGCTCAAAAAACGTTTTGGAGGCTGATCGGGATCGTCACGGCCGTGATTCTGATTATGTGGGTGCTGCTGTTGGCATTCGCGTTTGTCGCGGGCGTGGGGTCGGTCATGATTTGAAGTCGTTGAGGATTCCGTGACGACGCTGCAGAGTGCGGTTTGTCAAAACGGCCGTTTCGCGTACATTTTTGCCAGTGACAGTACAAATCGATTCATGGCGCCAGCCCTGGATCAAAACAGCAACCGCCAAAGCTAATGAATGTATCGGAACCACCTGTAGAACAGAGCGGCGACGAAGCGAAATTTATCGCCGCGCGACGCGCTAAACTCGAGCGACTTATCGAACTGGGTGTCGACCCGTGGGGGGAACGGTTCGACGGTCGCACGATGATCGGGGATATCCGCGCGCGGGCCGGTGAAATCAGGTTTCGCCGCGAATCGGGCGACGTTGTCGATTTGCCCGAGCTGGCGGATAGCGCCGACGATTTTCGCAGCTGGCTGGCGGAGCAGGGCAAGGGCGAAATGGAGGGACCCAAGGTGCGGGCGGCTGGCCGCATCATGCTGCATCGCGACAAGGGCAAACTGCAATTTGTCAACATCCAAGACTGGACGGGCCAAATCCAACTGCTGATCGGTCGCGGACAGGTCGGCGACGAAAATTGGGAAATTGTCAAGTGCCTCGACTTGGGCGATTTAATCGGCGTCGATGGGACGTTGCGACGGACGAAAACAGGCGAACTGACCATCTTTGCCACCAAGATTCACCTGCTGTGCAAATCCCTGTCGCCCCCTCCGGAAAAACACAAAGGTCTGACCGATCCGGAATTGCGGCAACGGCAGCGGTATGTCGATCTGGCGTATAACGAGGGCTCGCGCGAGCGTTTCATGACGCGGACGCGGATTGTGCAGTCGATTCGCAATACCCTGGACCATTACGGATTCTGCGAAGTCGAAGGGCCAACCCTCCACTCGATTGCCGGCGGCGCCGCCGCGCGGCCGTTTCTCACGCATCACAACGCCCTGGATATGCAGTTGTACATGCGGATTGCATTGGAATTGCATTTAAAGCGGTTGATGGTCGGCGGCATGGAGCGGGTGTACGAATTGGGCCGCGTCTATCGCAACGAGGGAATCAGCACCCGGCACAATCCCGAGTTTACGATGTTGGAGGTGTACCAGGCGTACGGCGACTATCGGTCGATGATGGATTTGACGGAGGCCATCATCCGCGACGCACTGCTAGCTATTGGCACCGGACCGCAAGTCAGCTGGGACGGCCAAACCATCGATTTTACGACGCCGTTTGCCCGGAAAACTTATGACGACTTGTTCGCCGAGCACACTGGCGTTGACCCCGCTGACAGCGGCGCAGTAAAAGCCTATGCCGAACGGCTGCAGCTGGAAACAGCTGGCAAGCACCCGGACGTGATCAAAAACGAGGTGTTCGAAGCCAAAGTCGAAGACACCTTGTCCGGTCCGCTGTTTGTCATCGATTATCCGGCCAGCATCTGCCCGCTGACGAAGCGAAAAAAAAATAATCGACAAGTTGCCGAGCGATTTGAACTGTTCATCCAGGGAATGGAGGTGGCCAACGCCTACACCGAGTTAAACGATCCGGACTTGCAACACAATTTGTTCGAAACGCAACTCGAAGGTTTGCCCACCCATGATTCGATGGCTCGCATGGATCACGATTTTGTTCGCGCTTTGCGGCACGGCATGCCACCAGCCGGAGGTTTAGGTGTGGGGATCGATCGGTTGGTGATGTTGATGACCGATTCCCAGTCGATTCGGGACGTAATTTTGTTTCCGGTCATGCGGCCGGAGCAAAGTTGATTGGGCCATTGATGGCAAAGGAAGGCCATGTATATTCTGCTGCTCGCCTGGCG
>JBFILF010000107.1:0-13341 GCA_041599835.1 Pirellulaceae bacterium | reverse complement strand
GAAAAAGGATTTCGGCGTATCGCGCTGGTCGGGCACAGCCTGGGTGCGATCAAGTCGCTTTATGCACAGGCGCACGAACCTCACGAACATGTCGCTGCCATCGCCGCATTGTCCGCGACTCGCCTCAGCCACCAACATCTGCTCAATTCATCCAGGCGCGCAGACTTCAAAAAATGGTTTCAACTCGCCAGCCAACTCGTGGCTGAAGGGCAGGGCGATACGTTGCTGCATGTTGATTTTCCATTTCCAACTCACATCACTGCCGCAGCCTATCGAGACAAGTACGGTCCCGCCGACCGCTATAATTGGATGGCATTTGCCGATGGCATCAACGTGCCCGTCCTGTTGATTTTCGGCGAAGCCGAGTTGCGCGATAACCCGGCGTTTCAGGGCATGTTGAATGACGTGCAACCGCTGGTGGACGTGCTGCCCAATTACGAGCTGCAGATCATTGCCAGTGCCGATCACTTTTATTCGGGCGTCCACCGACGCGCCTGTGACGCCGTGGTCCAGTGGGTAGGCAAGTTCCGTTAGATGCGCGGCGATCGAGGCAGTCTCGCCCACTAGCTCACCGTGAATTAGGCCGCGAACTAGGCGGTTGCCGATCGCACGGGGCGTCTCGCTGCGGCCGATTTCGCTGTGTGCCGTCCCACGCCCGGGCCCGGGCATATTTGACAACGCTGTGACCACCAATAAACTGCCAGCCAACTGCCCAGAATGGCCGCCGGGGCGAGCAACATCAGACCGATGCTCCAGGCGAACGCAACGGCCGTAGCATCACTTGACTGTGCCACCGCGTTCTTGCAGTTGGGACAGGCCGCCAGCACGTCGCAAAACGTCAGCAACATCAACGTCGCCAGAGCAAGCGTCAAAAAACGTGGGAACTTCATTGCAGTGGCAGTGAGGTACTCGACAGCTAAGTCGCCTTGGGCAGAAACATCCAGTATAGCATCAGGTATACCAGGACGCCGGTGGCCGACACATACAGCCAAATCGGAAACGTCCAGCGGGCCAGTTTTCGATGGGCGCGGCGGCGATCCAGCAAACCCAGCACGATCGTGCCGCCCGCCAGAAAAGGCACTAGTGCCGCCAAAATGACGTGAGTTACCAGGATCGCGTAATAAACAATGGCGAACGCCAACGCATAATCGTCACGCGGGAACGGCCGGCTTCCGGCGTTGGCGTGGTACACCACATAGCTGATCAAAAACAGCGTCGACACCCCGAACGCGCTTACCATGAATTTTTTGTGAGCCGATTCTCGCTGGCGCCTGATCAGCACATAACCCATCACCAGCAAAACAGCCGCCAACGAATTCAGCGTGGCGTTAACGTGCGGCAGGTACTCAATCATGATCCGATCAACTGAAAATCTGCCGGCGGTGCGGTTTCCTGGCGCAGCTGATCAACGATTTCCAGAATCATCTGCCGGGCACCGGTTTGTTGCCAGTCAATCCGCGCGCGAACATTCGACCAGCGGTCGACAATCACCAACATCGACGAATGGTGCTCACCATGGGCCATCAATCCCAAGTACTCGCTGCCCACCCGCGCGATGTATTCGCGCGGCCCGGTCAGAAAGGTCCAGGACGAGCCGGCGCCGAGCTGTCGCGCGTATTGCCGTAGTTTCCGCGGCTCGTCGGTTTGCGGATCCGTCGTGATGCTGACCAAAGGAACGTTCCGCTCATCCAGCGCCGGCTGCAGCGACAACAAAAATGCGTTTTGCTTTGGGCAAATCCCCGGGCAAGAAGTAAAAAAGAAGCTGGCGATCCAAACCGTTCCGGTCAAATCGCGACTGAACAGCGGCTGATTGTTTTGATCGGTCAAATGAAACGCGTCCAGCCAAACCGGCGGACGGGGCAACTGGTGGTGAGAAATACCCGCCAACACGTTGCGCGTGGTAAACGACGCATCGATCGGCGGCTGAGTTTCCGCCAATACGGCCCGGGCAACGTCGGCAAATCGTTTCATTTCGCGCGGATCGTCCCAGGTGAACCGGTCCCGGTACCGTCCCCACCGATCGATCAACAGAATATCGCCGGTATGGGTGGCCGGATCGACGACGACTCCGAACCGCTGCTCGCCGATTTCACGGACTCGAAACAGCTGGCCCGTCAAAAACCTCCAATTAACCGTGTCCGCTTGAAAACTATCGGCGTAATCCTGCAGGACCCCCGGTCGATCTTTTTCCGGGTCGACCGTGATGCTCAGAAACGTTAATTCGGTATGGCGAAATTGTTCAGCCAGTCGCTTGATCTGACGGTTCAGGTCGCGGCAAATGGTCGGGCAGCTTGTGAAAAAAAAGCTGACTACATAGGGGCGACCCGACAGCGAAGCCGAGTCAAAAGCCTCATCGGACTGATCGATCAAACGAAACGGAGGGATGGCTGGAAAATGATTCCAGGAGACGTCGCGAAATACTCGTCCGTCATCACCGGTTTGCGTCACCGCAGCGTCCGGCCCAAGTTGCCGGTTGGTGTAAAGCCACCAGGCCACGGCGACCAGCACCAGTGACCACAATACAATCGCAGTTTTTCGCAACATGTGTGCAACAACCGTCAGTGAGAGCTGTGGGAAATGCGGGCGACCGCATTTGCCCCACCCGTAATTCAACCGCGATGCATCGCCGCATCCGCAATCGATAGGAAAATACTAAAAGTACAATATCACAAAAATTGCCAACCAGACAAAATCAACGAACAGCCAATACATACCGGCGACCGCCAAACGCCTACCCATGGAGACGGTCAATTTTCGTGGCAGGAACCACATAAACGCCAGTAAGCCGCCCAGCACGTGAAGGGCGTGAATGCCGGTTATCAACAGGTACGTGCCGATCCATTGCTGGCCATTGACGATAACGACGGGCAATTTCAATCCCTGTTGTTTGTTCAATCCCTCCTCCATATCGGTCCAGTTCAACAACCAGCGGAGACGCCCGGATGCTCGATCGATATTGTGGCTCAATTCATCCAGTTCGCGTGCCAGTGTTTCCGCCTGTCGTTGTTTGGACGCCAGCCACGATGCTCGTTGTTCCATCTCGTCACCGTCTTGCCCAGACGTTTGCGGGTTGAGGATGCGTGCTTCCTCCATTTCTTGTTCGATACCGGTGATTTGCTCGGCGGTCAGTTTTTGGCGGTTCTCCACCAAAAAACGGCGCGACATCATGACCTGTTGCGAACGCGCCAAAACGTCGCCCTCCAATTCCACAAACGTGTCGATGCCCATCGACGTTTCGGCCACCGGATAAATCAAGTTGGCCAGCAGCCGAATGGCCTTCAACTCCTCATACCAGTTGTCCATGTTGCCAACCATCCGCACGGTCCAGCCGGTAAAAAACGTTTGCAAGTCGTAAAGGTAATCCAACCGAGCATTCAGTGATTCGATATCGGTCGCCGTTCCAAGATCTTTCTGCGTCTCCATTTCGTTAATGATTTCCTTGAGTCGCGCATCGACGGCCGCCAAATATTGATAGTCCGCTTCGTCGTAGATCTGTTTTCTGGAACCGCTGGGCATCAGCCCCAACTGATATTTTTGGGTGTATTCGTAGCCCTTGATGAACAGAAACGACCCGCCCAGCGCAAACGTGGCCAACAACCATAGCTTGGCTGTCGCGGGTTGTTCGTGACGCGAGGTCTTGACGGCATTCAATAAAGTGACCGACGACAGCACCAGCAACAGCGTATTGAACACGCCCAAGCCAACCGAAACGTGCATCACGGTTGGAGCCGGCCAACTAAAACCGGGCGAAGCCAATCGGATCACCAGGTAACCCGCGAAGATCCCCGCAAACAACATGATCTCCGTGGAAATGAACACCCACATTCCGAAACGGGCGGTCGGCACCTCAAACGCGCGTTCGCCGTCGTATGTCATATCGCCGATTTCTTCGGCCGCTGATGGATGTTTCGTATCGTCCACGACGTATCGCCTGTGCGCTTAACCGCTACCTAAAAAACGGGCTGAGATTGACAGTAGCACCAGATAGACTGGCAAATACAACAACGAAACCCGAAACAATCGCCGGGCGGTGAAATCATTCGGCCGCCTGGCAAACCGCACGGACGCCAACACGTACCACAGCCCAAAAATACCGCCAATTACCGACAATCCAGCACCCCACCATTGTTCCGGCCACAACGCCAACAGGGTAACCGGGATCAACAGCACCGAAAAGACAATCGCATGCCAGCCGGTGCGCCGTGCGGCGGCGTCTCCACTGGTCACCATTTGCAGATTCGCCAGCCGATAGTCTTCTCGGTACAGCCAGGCGATTGCCATGAAGTGAGGAAATTGCCAGATGTACAATACGGTAAACAACAACCATGCCGGCCAGGTCACCGATCCGTCGCTGACGGCCGCACTGCCGACCAAGACGGGCATTGCGCCGGCGACGGCACCGACGTAGGTATTCAACCAACTGCGGGCCTTCAGCGGCGTGTAAAGCCACACGTAAACGACCCAGGTGGTGGCAGCCAGTGCCGCAGCCTGCCAGTTGACCAGCGTCCACAGATAGGCGATGCCGATCCCAAACGATACCGCTCCAAACGAAGCCACCTGAACCGCCGATAATTTTTGATCCGGCAGCGGTCGCTTGGCCGTCCGCGGCATCAGCCAATCCACATATCGTTCCAAATACTGATTCAGCGCGCAACCGCTGGCCGTCACCAGCAGCAATCCGATCATGGCGTGCAGCATCCTGGACGTATCGAACAAACCAGAACTGGAAATCAATCCGGCCACAGCCACCGTCAATAACACCATCAGCGCTATCCGCGGCTTGGCCAGCACCAGGAATTGGCGAAGCGATTCGGATCGAGTACCCGTCTTACCCAGCGATTCGGCAGTCACGCGATTACTTTCTCCCATGACGCCGGGTTGCCGACCGCCGTTTGCTTGATCGAGCCGGCCACTCGGAGGGTGCGGATCACCAGCACCGTCGAAACCGCCAGCAGCAGCGAACCGACGGCCACATGTCCCGTGACGATGTTCATCTGCAGAAAACTCTTTTCACGAATAATATAAACCGAGGCAAATTCAAATGTGTCCAACCAAGCCGGCCAGCCAAATTTGACGACCCACGTGCCCATCCCCAATCCGATTTGAACCAGCACGCACACCAACAATGCTAATCCAAATTTGCGGATTCCCCACTGGCCCAGCGGCCGATGCCCACAACTCCAAGCCACAAAGCAGCTGCCGATCAGGATCGCCGCCGCCAGTGACAGGTGCGCCATCAGCAACGACCGCATCACCATCGGGTCCGTATCGACCAGCATATGGCGAAGACTCGCCCCGATAACCAGCTGGGTCCAACTCAACACGAATAAAGTGGCTGATGTCCAAAACAACTCACGGATCCGCCGGTCGGCGTCCGCTGTCGGGCGAGGGTGACGTTGAAACCACCACTTGGACGAACAAACCGAAAGGGCCACCACCAGCGCAAAAAAGGTCGGTCCGAGACAGCCGTGGATTTTCGCCAACTGCCGCTGATCGAGGACCACACGCAGTCCGCCTAACACGCCCTGCACGATCACCAGCAACAAAGCCGCCACCGCCAACCACACAAACCAACGACGACGGTCAAATCGACAGGCCACGTAAACCATGGCGATCGCGATCAGGCCGGCCAACGTCGCCAACAACCGGTGGCCATGCTCAACAAACAAATCCCACGGCCCGAAAATCCAGTCATAAACCGGGTAGAGAAACAAATTGTATCCATACGTATTTGGCCAGTCGGGAACCGCCATGCCAGCGTCGTAGGTCGTCACCAAGCCGCCGACCCAGATCAGCGGAAAAACCACCAGGACAAATAACAAGGCCACGCGGTGTACTTGGCGTTGATAGGCAACGTCGGCAGCGGTTGGCGATATCGGCAAGTTATTGTCCCTGCGTTGTTTATTGCTTCAAACGGTTTGAGTTTCCAGCGAGTCCGTTGCTTGCGGCCAAAAATCATCTGCCTGTTTCGGGTGGTTGTATTCATACGGTCCACGCTCGACCCGCGGCGGACGAGCGAAATTGCCGTGCGGCGGCGGGTTGCTCGTGTTCCACTCCAACGTGTTCGCTTTCCAAACGTTTCCGGTCGCCCGCTTTCCGCGGAACATGCCCCAGAAAAAATTCACCACGAAAATCAGCTGGGCCGCGGCTAAAGCAAAAGCAAAATACGTGATCATCCGATTCAGGGGTAACCAGTCGCCGAATTGCTCAATGCCGTACGGGTCGGCGTTGCGGCGCGGGAACCCTCGCCAACCCAAAATGTGCATGGGGAAAAACGTGCCGTTGATGAACAGAAAGGTCAACAGAAAATGCACTTTGCCCCACCACTGATTCATCTGCCGCCCAAACATTTTTGGAAACCAGTAATAGATCGCGCCGAACACGGCCATCATGGTTCCGGCAAATAACACGTAATGAAAATGTGCCACGATGTAGTACGTGTCATGTACATATTCATCGACTGCATTGGCGGCCATCAACACGCCTGACAGCCCACCAATGATGAACATAGAAACAAACGCCAAACTAAATAACATTGGCGTCGTGTACTGAATTTGTCCGCCCCACAGCGTTGCCAGCCAATTGAACACTTTGATCCCACTTGGCAGGGCGATCAGCATTGTCGACAGCATGAACACGGTACCCATGAGCGGATTCATGCCGGAGACAAACATGTGATGTCCCCACACCAGAAAACCCAGCGTGGCGATCGCGCACACGGAGTACACCATCGGGCGGTAACCGAACAGCGGCTTGCGGGCAAAACAACTCAGCATATCCGAGATCATGCCCATCGCCGGCAGAATCATGATGTACACGGCCGGATGCGAGTAAAACCAGAACAAGTGCTGCCATAACAACGGCTGGCCGGTCACCCCGATCGCCTCGCTGCCGTTGACCATCAGCCCGCCTGGCACAAAAAATCCTGTCCCAACATGGCGATCCAGCAACTGCATGACCAACGCCACGGTCAATACCGGCAGTGCAAACGCCTGCAAGATGGCCGTGACCAACATGCCCCAAATCGTCATCGGCAATCGAAACATCGTCATGCCGCTGGTCCGCATTTGGAGGATGGTTGTGATGTAATTGATTGAACCCATCAGCGACGCCAACCCGACAAACAACATCGCCGCCAACCAAAAGCTTTGCCCGGCCTGGCTTCCCGGCGCAGCGTTCCACACCGTGGACAGCGGCGGATAAGCCGTCCATCCGGCGGCGGGACCATAGCCGGGCGATAAAAACGACAGCACGACAAATGCAAACGCCGGCCACATTAGCCAGTAGCTCATCATATTCAGCGTGGGAAACGCCATATCGCGCGTGCCGATCATCAGCGGGATCAGGTAATTGCCAAACGCGCCCAACAGCACGGGAATCACCACAAAAAAAATCATGATCGTGCCGTGCATCGTGAACAACATCGTATAAAACTCGGGCGATATCTGGCCGCCTTCGGCCGCAAACAGCCAGCGTCCAAATATGGGCATGTCGCTCCACGGCCAGGCCAATTGCCAGCGAATGGCCATTGCCAGTAATCCGCCCACAACCAACCACACCAGGGACGAAAACAGAAATTGCAGCCCGATCACTTTGTGATCACGGGAAAAGACGTACCGTGTCAAAAAGCTTTTCGGTCGAGGATGGTGCCCCGCCATCGCGGGCGGGTGATCAACTGGTTGAGACACGGGTAAATTCAAAACGGGTTAACGGGCAAATCCCTCATAAGTTCCTAATCGAGCCGGCCTAATCGCCATCGGCCTCGTATTCAAACTGGTCCCGTTCCCTGGTTCGCAACCAGTCGTCAAATTCGTCTTCGGGTCGAGCACGGATACGGGCGGTCATTCGGTAATGGCCCCAGCCACAAAGTTCCGTGCAAATGATCTCCCAGTCACCGGGTCGGCTGATTTCAAACCAAACTCGAGGTGCCAGCCCCGGAACAATATCTTGCTTCAGTCGCAATTCGTTAATGCAAAAACTGTGAATCACGTCTTCGCTGGCCAATTCCACCACCACCGGCTCACCGGACGGCACCATCATCTCGCCAAAGGTCACAATATCGTCACCGGTATCAAACAACGAGTCCTGGCCGGGGTAAACAAACCGCCAATCGAACTGCCGGGCCACCACCCGTAGTAACGGCTCCTGCAGCGACTGACCGGCCTCCGTGGTGATGGCAGTGCGCGGGTGGTCGACCTTGTTTTGGTTCCAAATCGGCAACTGGTAAAGCGCGATGAACACGAGAATACCGGCCGGGATCACCGTCCAAAACAATTCCAAAGTTAAATGACTGTGGACATAACGAGCCGGAGCTTTCCCGCCGCCAAATTTCCATAACGCCGCGGCCAGCACCAATCCGGTTAGGGCAAACACCACGCCGATGATCACGTGAATCAAATTAAACAATCCGTCCACGGCCGCGGCGCGGGGGCCGATTTGTTCGGGCAGCCAAGACTGATGGAGCGGCACAACATTGGCTGCGGCGCCAACCACCAACAGCACACCCAGCACCGGGACCAGCAGAAACAGGAGACTCCACAAGCGATTCACAGTTCGTTAACCTTGCCTTTTACCTTGCTTTAGTGCTCTGCAAACTCTCGGTAGGGCAATTCCAAAACGAAGGCCACCAACGACCAGATTTCCTCAGTACTCAACGTCGGTGTCGCGGGCATCGACGTGCCGTCGATCCCATTGGCGATTCGGCGAAACACATCCTGCGGCCGGCTGCCGCCGCGGAATATGCGATGGCGTAGATTTCGCGGACGAATTTTCCGCGGTGGAAACGCGCCGGCAGACACAAATTCGGCCAATTCACCAACGTTGTTTAAATCGACATTGGCCCGCTTGAGCCATTCGTTCGTCCAGTCGTCGTAATTCTCCGTTTGCCCGTCACCCAAGCCGGTTGCGCCGTGACACTGCACGCAATTCGCTTTGCCGTAGAACAACTCGCGGCCGTTGATCGCATAAGTCAGTCGTGAATCGACAAACAATCTGGGCACATCCGGCACCGGCGTCGGTCGATTGAATTTGGCCCAGCGGCTGATGATTTCCAGAAACGAGTCCTCCAGCATGATCGCCAACTGTTCCTGAAACTCGCTGTCGTCAACGGATCCCTTGGCGGCGACCAGCGGCTGGTTGTCGAGGTTGGGCAATTCCTCGATCAAACGACGTTCCGTCTGGCCGCGGATGCTCAAGTATTTGACGTAATTGACCAGTGCATCCAAGTGTTCTTCCGGTAACAAATTAAATGACGGCATGGCGGTACCGGGAATTCCGTTTTGCAAAACTCTTTTGAGGTCCGCGTCCGTGGGCGGCTGGCCGATTTTGGTCGATTTAAATTTGAACTTGCCCATGCGAAAGTCGCGCGGGTACGGATTCAAAAACGCAGCCGTAGGCCCCGTCCCGTCGCCGCTGATGCCGTGGCAATAGGCGCAGTGTTCGCGGTACAATCCCCGCGGTTCGCCCTGTCGATCGCTGGCAACGGGACCGGCCGCTACCGACAAGCGTTCCAGGGACACGACCTGGGATTCCGGCTCATCGGCGGGAATGAAATCGGGGAACCACGGCTCATCGGGCGTGCCGAACATGGCTGTCAACAGATTGCCAAGTTCGAGCTTTTGTTGAGGCGTGATTGATTCGTCGTCCCCCATCATCGTCTTTTCGATCGTCAGCATGTGGACCGAGTTCAAGCGAAATGAGGCTTCGGGACTGCAACCGCACACGGCCACCAGCAGCACGCAACCAATACCAAACAACCCGTCTTTCATGATTTCCGCTTGAATTCGTTTCCGGCCAGCGGCAGTGGAAACAAACGTGTTTCCGCCCCGCCGGCAAACTTGCTTCAGAATAACGTTTCGCCCACAAAAGATTAAGAAGCCAGGCGGTGAGACAGCGCCCGGCCACCATTTAACCGACAAAACCGCAGCTGATTAACCTTTGTCCGACCGGCGACACCGCTGAAGCAGTGGCAACCGCGCCCCATCCCGTTTAGCGGGCCAACCACAACAAACCGGATGGCCGCGGGCACATCGCCGCATGACGTAGGCGGGTGCCGATTCGTGTTCTAGTATTCGAACCGCGAGATTTCGTCCCGCAACGATTTGACTTGTTCTGCATCGTACTGGACGCGCGGTGCCAACGGACGTTGTCCGCAAGCCGGCACCATAACGATGGACAACAAGCACAATCCAATCAGCCGATGTCGCCGCGGGCCGCGCACAACGGTCACGCATTTGGGCGAATTCATTGACAGTGACGTACGATGGGTCGTCCGGCGTTGTGACCTGGCTGCGTCCATCAGCGATTCGTTAATTCCTCGGCGGCGATCGTCAGTTCGCCAAGGTCAAGGGTTTTCCCCGGCTCAATCTCGACCTCAAATTCACCGCGTCGCCCCAGGAACTTTTCACCGTCTCGTTTCAACGCCTGCATGTAGCCCACTCGCTTGTGCCAAAACTGAAACGACCACGTGCCGACCGGTAAGTTTTCAATTTTGAATTGGCCTTTGTCATCGGTAACGGCGGCATAGGGTTCGTCGCGCAGTAATACAATGCCTTCCATCCACTTGTGAATATCGCATTTTATAATTCCCGGCACACGTTCTGATTCTTCGAATGAAATATCAATGCTGGCACCACTGGCTAAATTTAAATTCTCCTCGTTGCGGACCATCACGACGTGGCAATTGTGGCCGATGGCATCTTTGTTTTGCAGTGACAACGTCTGGCCCGTACGCAAAAAAACCGCATGCGGCTCGAACCGGCATTTGTCATTGGCGATGACAACTGATTTTTCAAATGCTTCGGCGTACGACGGATGGACCGTCGGCCGGCGGTCGTCGCCGCGGGCGAAGTACATCATCAAGTAAGCGTTTTGCAATCCGCCATCACTGCCAACCAACAGCGATCGATCGCGAAACTCCTCGCCTAGCCGCAGGCAAAACTGGCGATCCTCGCCGTCCAGAGTGAGCTCGGCAGGCTGCGGCACCACGCCGTCAACGACAATCCGGCCCGCCAGATGACCCCACTCATCCTGAGCCCGCGCGGAAGCATCGGCCAAACAAAACGCCACAGCAAAAACGACGATCCAGGCCGGGCTTCGGGAGATCAAGCAGTAGGGGGCACGCGATAGGTGTTTCATTGTGTGACTCGACATGATGGAGACCGTTACTGGGAAACCGGCAAGCGGGTGGGCCGTATGCAATGCACGCTCACGCGTGCGGATGGGCAATTATAAACCAAAAATCTGGTCGGCTCCATCGTGCCCGCGTCCAACGCATCCCGGACCCGACAGATGGCGAATCAACAAACGACAACTTACAATCGTTCGCGATGGACATTGGCCAACTGACGTAATTACCGTCGTTGGCGGGAATCCTCGCAGAATTTGATTGGACACAGAGTGCGATGAATGTACTAGTAGTGGGCGCCGGCGGCCGCGAGCATGCCTTGGCATGGAAAATTTCCCACAGCAACCGCGTGGACCGAGTCTTTTGCGCGCCGGGCAATGCCGGCATCGGTCGCGAGGCAGAAAACGTTTCCATTGCCGCCAATGATTTTGCCGGGCTGATCAAATTCGCCCAACAAAATCGCATTGAATTGGTGGTGGTCGGACCAGAGCAGCCGCTATGCGACGGGTTGGTGGATGAATTGCGAGCGGCCGGGATTCGTGCTTTCGGGCCTTCGCGGGCCGCCGCCCAATTGGAGGGGAGCAAAGTTTTCTGCAAAGAAATGTTGCGCGCGGCGGATGTTCCAACGGCCGAGTTTCGCGTATTCAATGATCCGAATCTTACCGAACAATTCGTCAACCAGCGATACGAAACGACGCCCGACGACGTGCCGCTGGTCGTCAAGGCCGATGGGCTGGCCGCGGGCAAAGGCGTCATTGTGTGCCACAATCGCGATGAGGTGATCGATGCGATTGACCTGATCGCCCGTCAAAAAAAGTTCGGCAGGGCCGGCGGCCAAATTGTGATCGAAGAGCGACTGGACGGCACCGAAGCCAGCGTCTTGGCAATCACTGACGGTCGCACCATTGTGACGTTGCCGGCGGCCCAGGACCACAAACCTGCCTATGACGGCGATCGCGGTCCCAACACGGGCGGGATGGGCGCGTACTGTCCAACGCCGCTGGTCGATGAAAAGACGTTTCACTGGATCGAGGAAAATATCCTGGTTCCCACCGTACACACCATGAAGCGATCTCGCACCCCATTTCACGGCATTCTCTACGCGGGTTTGATGCTGACACCGCACGGCCCCAAAGTGTTGGAGTACAACGTGCGGTTTGGCGATCCGGAATGTCAGCCATTGCTGATGCGATTGCGATCGGACTTGTTCGAAGTGTTGATGTCAGCCCTTGATGGCCGCTTGGATTCGCTGGAGTCGCTGCAATGGGACCCGCGTCCCGCGGTGTGCGTGGTGATGGCCAGCGAAGGTTATCCTGGCGATTACGAAAAAGGCAAGGTCATTCGCGGACTTGAGCAAGCGGAATCGATGGAAGACGTCAAAGTCTTTCATGCCGGTACCGCCATCTCCGGAAATGACGTGGTGACCGCCGGCGGACGCGTTCTGGGGATTACCGCCATCGGCGATTCGATTGCCGCCGCCAAATTGCGCGCCTATACAGCGGTCAAGTGCGTTCGCTGGCAAGGCGCTTGGTGCCGTAAAGATATTGCGGACAAGGCGATGCCGTCACAACTGAGCCACTAGTTGTTGGCGCAATCTGGCTCAATCGCCGTCGTCTTCCCATGCACGGTCCAGGTATCCGGGAGGAAACGGATTCGATAAAGGGCGCTCGTCTGCATCGTTGGATGGCTGCCCCTCCAACGGGAACTCCCATTCCTCGAGCCACTGTTGCACTTGATCGGGTTCGAGCTGCTGGTTTCGTTGTCGGGCATCGGCCGAATCCGCCGAGATAGGTCGCGGCCCCACGTCTCTGTTGATCATCTGGTCCAACCATTCCGGGCTGTCCATGAAACGGGCGCCGCGCTTGGCGGCGGCCCGCTGCAGTCGATGATCGCTGGACACGACGACGAGTTGTTTTGGGGACGAATGGCGCTGAATCAGCTCTTCAATCAACTCGTCGGCATCCGATGTCGCGGTCGCGTACAGGACCTCAACGGGAAGCTCCGGCGATGAACCCTCTGAATCGCTAAACGTCAAACTGGAATCGAACACCAGCGTCATACGCTGTCGCTCGGCCTCCGTCGCGTGTCGCTGAAGTATGCCCAGCAGCAAATTGCGGGCGCGTCGCAAAGCGCCAGGACCAACGCCGCGAATCATGCCGCACCCATGCAGCACGTTGTATCCGTCAATGATCGTAAATGGGGCCTTCATCGCCATG
>JBFILF010000106.1:0-13398 GCA_041599835.1 Pirellulaceae bacterium | reverse complement strand
CGCGCTACCATCGCTGCCATCCTATTGGCGCTGGGATTCTCGCAGCTGGCCCCGGCCCAGGAAGCTTTGTTGCGCCAACTCAATCCCCGTGTCGCGTCTCGACCGGAGGTTCCGTCTGAAAAAGAGATTCGCTCGAAGCGACACGAAGTTTCATCTCGGCTGGACGCTGCGATCCGCGAACTCAATCGCATTCAGGAAACCGATCCGGCGGCGGCCACCACCGCCCCGGTTTCGCAAGAAGTCGATCTGCTGAAACAGCGAGAAGCAGTGTTGGCGCAGCAGCAGACCGCCAAGTCCAAGAAGGAACAGACGGCGCAACGCATCGAAGAGTTGCAAAAACAGATTGAGGAAATTCGCAGCAAGGGATTGCCCGAACAGCCTCCTTACTCCTTTATTCTGTTCGATCAAATTCGAAACGATTCGAAATTGTCCAAAATACGCCTGGAAGGCATCGAAGCGGCGGTCACGGCCGCGTCGGAGACCGTAAGCACGGCGCGGCAAGCCAAGGACAATAAAGATTCGGCATTGCGCATTGCCAAAGAGGCGGTGGAGGCGAACCGGACAGCGGAAAAAGTGGCCGAGCTGGAATCCGCGGCAAAACTGGCGGAAATCGAAGCCAAGCTGGCCGAAGACACGTTAAACCTGCGCCGTTTGGCTCACGAGAACGAGCAACTCAACAAACAGGTGCTCGAACTCACCATTCAGTTGAATGAGGCCAAACTCAATCGCATTGAGGGCAAGGTGCGATTTTCCGATTCGGATCTGCAGGAAATATTCGTTCAGATCGAGCTCAAGGAAGAGGAGATTCGGCAGTCCAAAAAGTCGGCCGATTCCAATCTGCAATATGCCGAGCGGGAATGGTCGGCCGCCCGTCGCAAGGTGGATCAGTCCGATTCGCCCGAAGCCCGTGAGGAACTGGCGGCCCGCCGCGTGGCCCGCAATTTGCGCCAGCAACAACTCGATGTCCTGAATCGGCGGTTGGAGCGGTTAACAAAATCCCGCGAAGTGTGGCATCGACGGGCCAAAGTATTCAACGCCCAGGCAACCAACGAGGAACTCACGGCCTGGGCTGCCGAAGCCCGCGACAACATGGCAAACCTGACCCGCGAACGGCGGGTCCAGGAAATGGGTTCCAACGACGTCCGTAAAGAGATCACCGCCCTGGAAACACGTCTTCAGTCGTTGAATGAACAATCCGCCGCTTTGCGTCCATGGATCGAAGATCAACTGGAACTTTGGCGAGAGAACCTGCTGACCAATGACCGAAACCTGGCCAGCATCGATACCACCTTGCAGGTGCACCAGGATTTGCTGACCGATATCGAAGGCGACATCCAGCGCTGGACGTTTGGCGAGCGGTTGTCCAGCGCCTGGACCTATGTGACCAATGTGTGGAATTATGAAATTTTGGCGATCGACGACCGGCCGATCACGGTCAGCAAAGTCGTGATCGGTTTTCTGCTGCTGTTATTGGGCCTGTTTGCCGCCCGCGTGATCAGCCGCATCCTGGGCAACCGGCTGTTGACCCGGTTCGGAATGAACGAGGGTGCAGTCGCGGCGCTCAAGTCGCTGACGTTTTACACGCTGGTCGTGATTTTTACACTGCTGGCGTTGCGGTTTGCCAACGTGCCGTTGACCGTGTTCACGCTGTTGGGTGGTGCCTTGGCGATTGGACTGGGGTTTGGCAGCCAGGCGATCATCAACAATTTCATCAGTGGATTGATTCTTATTGCCGAACGTCCCATCCAGGTGGGCGACCTTGTCAGGCTGGACGATTTGATCGGCAACGTCACCCATATCGGCGCCCGCAGCACTCGCATCCGCACGGGCGACAACTTGGACATCATCGTGCCCAACAGCAAGTTCCTGGAAACCAATGTGCTGAATTTCACTTTGGGCGATGACAAATTTCGTTCGCACATCAAGGTCGGAATCGCTTATGGTTCGCCGACCCGGGACGCGACCCGCTTGCTGATCAAGGCTGCCGAGGAACACGGAAAAATACTGGCCTACCCCAAGCCGTTTGTCTGGTTTCGTGATTTTGGAGACAACTCACTATTGTTCGAATTGCACGTCTGGATCAAAGTCCGGACACTCGGTGAGCGTCTGCGAATTGAAAGTGATCTGCGTTACCGGGTCGACCAGTTATTCCGAGAGGCCCATATCGTGATTGCCTTTCCGCAACGTGACGTTCACTTGGACTTGGCAAAGCCGTTGGATATTCGCATGATTTCCAACGAAGCAGAAGCAAGTTCAGTGGCGAGCAATTTGGGTGACGCGGCCTGAGCGTCAGCCAGGGCTGCCGCGGCTGACTTGGGGAATTATTGAATAACACCACCCAGGAATCGCGTAGGAGCCTGATATGTTGGCGGCCATGTTCAAAAAACACCATCCCAAAACCGGGGCACGACCCGGAACGCTGGTTATTGCTGACGACGCGCCGCCTCCGCGGATGCAGATGATAACGTTCGCTGGAAGCGAACTCAAACAACAGGATATCACTGATCCCACCCTGCTGCAGGAAGCCAAGGACGACGGTTCGATCAGCTGGATTGATGTGCATGGATTTGGCGACAAAGCCCTCATCGAAACAATCGGCGAAATATTCGAATTGCACCCATTGCTATTGGAGGACGTTGTCAATGTTCCGCAACGGCCCAAAACCGAAGCGTACGGTGATCAGTTGTTGATCATTGTCCGCATGGTTCGACTGAACAAGGATCAAGAAATCGTCATGGAGCAGGTCAGTTTTGTGCTGGGCAAATCCTATGTATTGACATTTCAGGAACACTACGGTGATGTGTTTGACCCGGTCCGCAAGCGACTGAAAAACGCCAAAGGTCGTATCCGCCAACACGGTTCGGACTACTTGGCCTATGCACTGATTGACACGATCATCGATGCTTATTACCCGATTCTGGAACGCATCGGGGATCAGCTGGAATCGATGGAAGATGTCGTGATCAGCAACCCCACCCCGGCCTTGCTCAGCCAGCTGCATCAATTGAAAAACCGGCTCGTCAACCTCCGCCGTGGCATCTGGCCTCAGCGCGAAGCAATCAGTTCGTTGGCTCGCGATGATTACGCTCTGGTCACCGATGAAGTTCGGATTTTTATCCGGGACACGTATGATCACTGTGTGCAGACATCGGAGGTCACCGAAATGTATCGCGAGATGGTCACCGGATTGATGAACACGTATTTATCGTCGATTGCCAATCGAACCAACGACGTGATGAAAGTGTTAACCATCGTGGCCACCATTTTCATACCGCTGACGTTCATCGCTGGAATCTATGGGATGAATTTCGAACACATGCCGGAACTCCACGTTCGCTGGGCCTATCCGGCGATTTGGGTGACGATGGTTGTCGTGGCCGTGGCCATGATGGTGTTTTTCTGGCGCCGCGGGTGGATCGGCCCGTCGACATGACCTGCCGCGTTCAATAGCGGCGGGCGGTGCTCACGGGGACCACCGGCAAGCCACTTCACTCTTCCCTTCGCGGCTCCAATCGTTTTTCAAGCGGGCGAATTAACGCTAACACCGCCAATGAAATCAGCGTGGCCGCAATGCCGATGGTGTACTCGGCCAGGCCAGCCGCCGTGCCCACAGCCGCCGACAACCAAATGGCACTGGCCGTGGTGAGACCCTTGATTTCAAGCTGATCGCTGAGTTTCAGAATCGTGCCGGCTCCCAGAAAGCCGATACCTGCCGCAATGCCTTGAATCACTCGCGTGGGATCGCGGAGAGAGCCCTCCGGTGAAACACTCAACGCCAGCACCGTAAAGGTCGCCGCGCCCATGGACACGGTCATCATTGTGCGAACGTCGGCCCACCGGCCATGAAGTCGCCGTTCGATCCCGACCAAACCGCCCAGAATCACCGCCACCAGCAGCCGCATTACCACGTCTAGTAAACCGGCAAACGAATCGAACATTACACCGCTCTCCGAGTCGCACCCATCCAACGATGGCGACTATAGATTGCAAACTGCCGTTTGTCGAGAATGACAACGAGTTTAGTTGTCGTTCGAAGGATCCGGTGTACTGAGTTTGCCGGGCAACGTCATAGGTGCACCCAGCTGATCGCGGTTGGGTTGGAAACCGTCCTCACCGAAGTCGATATAAATCGGATTGCTGAGCGCCACCGGCATGCGGTCCGCCAGTGCCGGCCCCACGACCCGTCCCAGTTTGAGTCCTTCGCCGGCCGCGACAACCAGCACATGGCTGTCCCCATCCAGCTTGACGTCGATCGTGTGATCGAACTTGACGACGCCGGATTGAAACATCGACGGCTGTTGGCGGCGTACAAAATTCAGTTGTTTCAGGGGCATTCCATTTACAAAAACCTGAACGCGATTGATATCCAGCCAATTGGCGCATTGCACGCGGATCGTCAACTGAACGTTGGGTTGGTCGACCCGGATTTCGTCCCCCAGTGTTCCGGACACTTTTTCATCGCCCCTGATGCCGCTGGCGGTCACCGTCAAAAAGGGACCGTTGGTCATTAGAATCGCGCCCGCCGATGAATTGCGAACCATTTCTTCCACTTGGATTTCCGCCGGTTCGTCGGTGGAACTGCGAATGTAGTTTCGCAGCCAGCCGGAGCCGTGAAAGTTGTAATGCGCATCCGTGTTGACCACGCCTGGAATCCGGTAGCCCTGGTTAAGCAGTTGCATCCAGTTGAACAGCACGTTGCCACGGGTGCCGGGCTCCGGCAGCGTCGTTTCACGCTGGAATATGGTTTGCAGCGGATGGATTTCGATCACGTCGGTGTACTTGAACATTTGCGGGAATCCCGCGTCGGCCTGGCCGTTTGCATCGCGATCCCCCAGAATCTGCATCAAATTGGGATGGTTGATCTGCACGAGTTTCTCACTCCCCCCGTCCCACATGGCCAATCGTTCAATTTGCACGATTGGATTAGAGTCGGTCAGTGGCGCGCCACCGTCCTGGGTTCCGGGTCGCCACCGCAATGGAAAGGCGTTTTGATGGTTGACCGGCAACGGGCCACCGGTCAGCTCCATTCCCGAACAGGTCGCCATTTTGTCAGTGGCGTCCAAGGCGTGCAGATGCGGCAGATACGAGTCGATGCGATTGTGCTCGGTGCATGGCGCAAACTCCAGATGTTCGGCCAACAAGTTGTAAACGCGCCCCAATTGGTCGCTGGTATTGTCGCCCGAGGGACTGGAATGGCTGTGATACTCGGCGCTAACCCAGCCGCGAGTGTCCACGGCCCGCGATAGCTGGGCGTTGACGCGCGTCGTTTCGTTTGGCTTGATTTCAAACCGCTTGATGTCGGCATCATATTCGGGTCCGTGGCTGAACACGCACTCGTAGGTGCCCGCCGCCAGTTCGAGATCTTCGATTTTTCCGTTTGCCGAGTAGGCGGCGTTTTGCACAAATTGGGCACGGCTGTCCGGCCCGAAAAACGGATTGGATGTCCCTTCCCTGCCAAAAATGCTGACTTTAAACGGAATTGGGCGTCCCGATTCGTCGACGACCCCAGTCGAAAGGTAACCGCAGTGTTGCATTTCGATCGTTCGTCGCAGTGGGTTTTCTAACGTCATCGACGTTTCCAACCGCGGTCGCGCCGACGATTCGGCGACCAATTGGTATTCGCCTGGTGGCAGTTTGCCTCGCACCATACCAGTGGCGTCCGTACGTGAAAAAATCGATCGGTCGCCGCGGGTGAGCGTTACCTGGGCGTCGACCACCGGTCCCCGAGCATCGACCAGCGATAACTCGAAATCAACCAGCGATGATTTCGCATCGTCGGCATGCGGCACCAATTCGAACAGGTTACCGGCCGGAATCAGCCAGCGGGTCACATTGGTGGATTCACCCGGAGGCAGTTCGATCTGGGACTGACCATTGACGGCAAACTCAAAAATCACATTGCGATCTTCGACGCGCGTGATCGGTTCATCGGACAGGATGCCATAGGCCTGGTAAAACCAGTCGTCGTAAGCCCACGCCAGTTTTTGTTCGTGGATCCCGAACTTGAAGGTTCGATCGGCGCGGATCATGTCGCGAAATACTACCGAATTTGCCCGATTCGACGGATTGGTGATGGCGGTAATGATCTTCAATCCACGATCATCGTTGCCCAGCTGATAGGTCAGCCCGGCCCGATGATCGCCATTGGCCTGGCGGCCGATAAAATGCAGCTCAATCTCTGTTCCGGAATACTCGAATGGCGATTCCAACGGTTTTGTCTGCCCGTCCACGACGACATGCACCTGTGACGCGTCGTCGAAATGGTACTGGCGGCCCAGCGGATAATACGCGCTGAGCTGGTCGTTGGGCTTGGAGCGCGTCGTGCAATCGATCACACAGCCGGCCACACCCCGCACCGTCATATTGGCGTGCCGCAACGAATCCGCTTGGGCGATGACGACCACGACATGATCATTGCGCAGCACGAAATCGCCGTAAATGGCGTCGACTTCCTTGCCGGCCGGAACCCAATCGGCGTAATTATCCGGCGTGAGTACAGCAATCTCGGTGGCCGAAGCGGTTGTCGGCAGGGCCAACAACAGCAAGACGATCATCACAGAATGAACAGCAAACATGGGCAAAACCTCAGATGATTTGAATGGGCATTCGTCAGGGGTGATTTCAAGGTGATTTCACGGGTGATTATAGTGTACCGGTGCTGCACAGGCCGGTGTGTAATGATCCGCCGCGAATGACGCCTCGTTAACGCTGGGGGGTCGACGCGCGGCTACGTGGACGCCGTGATTTACCAAGCCGACGGCAGGCGAGGCCAATACTTGGCCGTAATGTTACCGGCGTTCATCTAGCGATGTTTTCACCGTACGGTAGTGTCGAGACGCATAATATTTGTCGACGATTTCCTGGTATTTGGCATTACCGGCGCTGGCATTGCCCGAGCGGAATGCCTGGCGAGCTTCCTTCATCAATTCGTTGGCCGTCTCGTCGTGTTGCTGCTGCAATTGGCGAAACGCTTCATTTGGTTTTTGTGCCGCCTGCGACAGAATGAAATCTTCCTGCCACTTCAGGAACGGCTCCAACCACCGCGAATCAAGATTGGATTTAATGGCATTCAGATGCTTGTCGGCTTGGCGTTCGGCCGCGTCTTCCATCTGGTTCCATACTTTAGAGAACTCCGGGCCGCCGCCGATTTCCTTGGCGCGGGCAATCGCGGCGCCAACGTCCCGCCAGTTACCAGCCGCGGCTTGCTCATAGGCAAACGCTTCCAGTTGTTTCGGATCATGGGTGCTCATCACATCCAGCCAGGCGATCACGTCGCCCACCGGCAAGAAGTCGTATGGGTGACCCAAGTTCGGATTGAAAAACTTGACCCGGGGAAATTCGTGAGACAAGAACCGGTTGTAGATGTACTGGCCCGTCGAAAATCTCACCACTTGATCTTGTTGACCGTGCACGATTGCCATCGGCGTGTTTCGCTGGGCCGCCAGCAAGTCCTCGTCTTCAAACACGTCCGGTTCGGCTTGGATTACCAGCCCGCCGGCCATGGGAAACGTCCCGGCCAGCTTTTCCGCAAAATGCATGTGCAGGATGTACGTCAGGTACCCGCCCTGGCTGTGGCCACCCACAAACACGCGGTCAAAGTTCAACCAGTCGGAAAGTTCATCAATAACGTTGGTCACCAGGTAAGGGCTTTCCCGATCCGTAAACGGATAACCCTGATAAGTGCTGCGTCCCATCCAGTTCACATAGCTGTAGTTGAAACGCAGATCGTCCACGTCACTCCACTTGGCCCACTGCTGTCCCTGAATACCAAGAATCGCAAACTTCTGGCCGATCTCCGGCCAATTCTTTGCGGTCACCCAAACCATCCCCTTGGTCGTCCAGTTGCTGCCGTGCAACAAGACGACGACGTCGGTCTTGTCACCCGTTTTCCATCCATCAGGCATCCGCAAGAAGTACAACATGCCGTTGTCCGCGCGACCTTCGACCACGTCACCGGCTTTCGCCTCCGGTTGATGTTCAAAGCTCGTTAATCGAATGCCGGTCCACACCGTAGGGTCGTCGCCTTCGGTCAGACCAAAAACTCGTTTTCCGTCGGCGGTTTGTTCCAGCCACGCCTCACCCGACCAGCGAATGCGATTCCATTGGAGTTTCAACCGACGACCTGTCACCGTGCCCTCGATCGTACTCCAACCTTCGGCGCCGTACTTGCCACTGACGCGGTCACCGTTCTGCTCCAGTTGCATCGTGCCCATGGTTGACAGCCACACGCCGGAAAAGTCGGCTTGTTCCTTCGACTCGGCCGCGGGGTCTTTGCGCCACCCGTTCCAGGTACCCGAACTACCCCGAACTTGATAATTTCCCGCAAACGAGGCATGGTCATCGCCGAGTTTGAACGCGGCTTGTCCCGACGAGTTGCCGTTGCGATACGTCAGCGACAGCTCGTTTCCCTTGACCGTCCCCTGCACGGTCCCGTCTTTGGAATACTTGCCAGTCACTTTGTTGCCGGATTGCGTCAGCGACATCGCCCCCATGTCGGTGATCCATTCACCCTGCCATTGATTTTGAGCGACCGCAAACGGCGTATACAGCGCAGTCAACAACATGACGATTGGGATTCGCATACCTTGTGCCTTTTCGATGATTTGGTTCGCGGATTCGTATCATAACGGAATCCAACGACCGCGTGAAATTGCCACGTGTAAAGTGCATGTAACGAACAAAGGCGTCTAGGATTGGACGTTTTGAAACGTGAGGGCTGTTGCCGAAATTGTTATTTGCGAAAATCGATAATTGCAGCAACTGGGCAGCGACCGGGGTGTGACGCATGATCCATGTCCACAATCTGAAATTCACCTATTCCGGCGCGCAAAATGAAACGCTGCACGGCCTGAGTTTTGACATCGAAGAACGGGAAATATTCGGATTTCTCGGTCCATCCGGAGCCGGCAAGTCGACCACGCAGAAGATCCTGATCGGCTTGTTACAAAATTATGGCGGAACGGTTGAAGTGTTGGGCCGGCCGATCAACCAGTGGGGGCCTGATTACTTTGAACAAATTGGCGTGTCGTTTGAATGGCCTAACCACTATTTGAAACTGACCGCCCGTGAGAACCTCGACTACTTTCGTTCGTTGTATCGCGGAGATACGTTAACCGCGGATGACGTGTTGAGCCGCGTCGCGTTAATCGACGATGCGGACAAACGCGTGGCGGCATTCAGCAAGGGCATGAAGATTCGCCTCAACGTGGCGCGGAGTTTTTTGCATATGCCCAAAGTGCTGTTTTTGGACGAACCGACCAGCGGCCTGGATCCAGTCAACGCCCGCCGCATCAAGGATTTGATTCTCGAGCTGCGCAGCCAAGGCACAACCGTGTTCGTGACCACGCATGACATGATGGTCGCAGACGAACTGTGCGATCGTGTGGCGTTTATTACCGACGGCAATCTTCGTCTGATCGATTCGCCGTCCGTATTAAAAAAACAATATGGCAAGCGGACGGTGCGTGTTGAATACCTGGACCAGGCGGCGGACGTGCGGCAACAGGATTTTTCGTTGGATGGGTTGGGAAACAACCAAAAGTTCATCGAGCTGCTTAATTCGGCAAGCCGGATCGAGACGATTCACAGCCAGGAGACGACACTGGAGAGGATTTTCATCGAGGTCACCGGAGAGGCGCTGCACCCATGAACCGGTTGTTATCGGCAATGAAAACCGATGTGTTGGTCCAGTGGCGCAATAAGCTGTACGCGATCGGGATAGGCGTCGGCGCGTTGGTGGCCATTGGCTTGGCGACGTTGGCTGCGCCGCGTCATATGCATCTGGTGATCCCCGCCTTGATGCTGATCGTGATCGGCGGCTCGACCATGTTATATGTGGCCGGCATGGTGCTGTTTGAGCGCGACGAGGGAACGCTGAATGCCGTGATGGTTTCACCACTTCGCCCCTCGGAATACTTGTGGTCCAAAATCTTGACGCTCACCGCGCTAGCCACGTTGGAGTCGACGGTGATGATTGGCGGAGCCATGCTGCTGGTGAGCTGGTCGCAGCCGCTGGTGCTGCCCAATGTTCCCTTGTTACTAACGGGGATTATAGCGATTGGAATCATCTACACGTTGATCGGCGCGATCATGATCGTGCGCTACCATACGTTGACGGATTTTTTGATCCCCATGGCCGGCGTCGCCATTGTGCTGCAGTTGCCGTTTTTACATTTCCTCGGGGTGGTGGTGCATCCGTTATTTCTCGTCATTCCCACCAGTGCACCGACCGTTCTCATGCAAGGGGCATACCGCGAATTGGCGTCGTGGGAATGGTGGTACGCCGTGTCGTATACTGCCGCGCTGATCATGTTCTTGACCGCATGGTCCTTTCGCGCTTTCCACAAACACGTCGTGACGAAAGCGGGTTGACATGCAACTGTTCCAATTAGTGCGAATATTTGGACGCAATGACGTTAAGCTGATCAGCCGCGATCATTTTTTAGTGATCATGTTTGGTTTTGTCCTGTTAATCGCCCTGGTACTGCGATTCGGGTTGCCATGGCTGAATGGATACCTGGCCGATCGCGGCATATTACCCGGCGGCAACGTCCTCCGCAGCCTGGAAGATTTTTATCCACTCATCCTGGCGTTCATGGTTGTTTTTCAGGGGCCGTTGATCGCCGGCGCGATCTTCGGATTTTCTCTGCTGGATGAAAAAGACGATCGGACGATTCAAGCCATGCTGGTCGCGCCCGTTCCCTTCGGCCGCTACGTGGCGTACCGCGTGGCGGTCCCGACCGTGATTTCGTTTGTCATTGTTGTCTTGGAAATGTGGCTGATCGGCCAGGCGCTGGTTTCCGCTTGGCAGCTTGTGTTGATTGCTGCCGGCGCGTCGCTTACTGGGCCGATTGCGGCGCTGTTTTACGCGGTGGCGGCCGAGAACAAGGTGCAAGGATTTGCCATTGCCAAATTCGTCGGTCTGGCTGGCTGGGTGATTTTGATCGGTTGGTTTATCGCCGAGCCGTGGCAATGGTTGTGCGGATTGTTTCCGCCGTTTTTAATCAGCAAGGCCTACTGGATGGCGCTGCAGGCCAATGCCTGGTGGCCGGCGGTATTACTGCTGGGTATTGTTCTGCAAAGTCTGATGCTTGTCTGGCTGGTGCGACAATTCCAGCGCGTGGCCTATCAGGGTGCCTGACCAAGAATGAGACGACTCCCCCGGAATCAGGCGGTGGCCATTGCACCGTGCATCATGCAATCTTGCCTCATCCGGCGGCTCGCAGCGCTGACACGATAGGCGTCCGCGCCGCGTGTAGGCCCGGCCACAATCCAGCCATCGCGCCGGTCGCCAGCGACACTGCAATTCCGGTTATCGCTACGGGTATCGACGGGGTAATCGCAATCGATACCGCCTCGGCGCTGATCGATAGGGCGCTAAAGTGCAAAGTCAGGATGGCCAGACTTACGCCCAGTATGCCGCCGGCCAAGCTGAGCAGCGCGCTTTCCAGCACAACCAGTCCAAATACGCGCGGACCGGAAAATCCAATGACTTGCAACACGGCATGTTCCCGAATGCGATCTTGAACCGACATGACGGTGGTCGTGGCGACCAAAGCCAACACCAGCACGATGCAGGCTAGACCCAGGTAGTGCGTCATCTCAATCAAATGGGCCAGGTCGCCGAGGCTCTTGGCCTGGAAAACACCCTTGGGACGCGTATCGGTTTCGACCGGCCCGCTTTTCAGCAATCGATCGATCTCTTCACTCTTGGCCTCAGCGTCGACATGGCTCTGCAACCGCGTTTCCAATTGCGTGACGGTGCCAACCAAATTGGCTCCCTTGCGGCGCTGCAGAAAATCCAGGTGCGAGTAAATATAGTTTTCCTCGGCGGGATCAGCGGACTCAAACACTCCGGCAACCACCACGCTCAGGTCGCCGATCGAGAACTTGTCGCCGACTTGAATTCCCCGTCGTCGGGCCACGGCTTGACCGATCAATGCCGCATCCTGGTGATTTTCGAATTCCGCCCAACTACCGGCGGCCAATTGAAAGTCCCGCGCCTGGCGCAGTTTTTTCGGGGGAACTCCATAAAACACCACGACGTCCAGGCTGGCGCGGCAGTTGTTGGTAAAGACTTGAATCGGCATCACATCGCGGACGCCGTCCAAGCTCATGATTCGCTGCTGGTAATCCTGCGGCAAGTGACTGGTGGCGGGGCAAAACTTGTTGGCCTGAAACGTGATCAACGAGCGCTTCGCCTCTTGACGCTGGCCCACCTGGTTCATTCCCTGTTGCACGGCGCCGACAAAACAAAAAACAAACAGCGCGACGGCAGAACCGCTGACCGTTAACAGCGTTCGCGAGCGATGCCGCCAAAGCGTTTTCAGAATGTAAGGGACAAATTTCATGGACGTTGCCAAATGATGGGGGTTAGCCGCCTGACGTATGCAATGGGGGATGAACGCCGCTCTGTTCGCCAAGCCGGGACCTGGTTTTGTCTTCCAGGATTTTGCCGTGGTCCAATCGGCAACGTCGGCCGGCGATGGCCGCCGCCTGGTCGTCGTGCGTGACCATCAACAGTGTGGTGTTCAGTTCATCATTGAGTCGTTTCAGCAAAGTTAGAATTTGCTGCGAAGTATCGGCATCCAGATCACCCGTCGGTTCGTCAGCCACGACGACTGTCGGATTGGCGACGATGGCGCGGGCGATTCCCACGCGCTGCTCCTGACCGCCGGACAACTGCCGCGGGTAATGACTGGCGCGGTCCAGCAGGTCAACTGCTTCCAGTGCCACCAAAATGCGTTTCCTCCGTTCCGCCCGCGACATGGGCAACAACAACAACGGCATCTCCACGTTTTCGTAGGCCGTCAACACGGGAACCAGGTGGTGGGTTTGAAAAATGTAACCAATGTGAGCGGCTCGCCAGTGCGCCAATTGAGTCCTCGACATTTTCGTAATGTCGGTATTATCAATCACAATACGGCCACTATCCGGCCGATCAATGCTGGCGATCAAGTTCAACAATGTCGATTTGCCGGTTCCGCTGGCACCCATCAGTGAAACGAATTCACCTTGCTCGATGTCCAGCGATGCGCCGTCCAACGGCGTGATCGTTTGATCGCCCTTGCGATAATGTTTGGTGACTTCGATGATGCTGACTAATGGCATGACAGTGTTTCGCTATTGAGAAATTGAAATTTGGTTTACCATCGCTTCTCCTGTGATGCGGATGCGCTGACCGTCCTGCAACGGTTGATCGGCCCTGAAAATGAGCCGGCTGGCGATGGTCAGTCCGCTGCTGATTTCGACCAGATTGTCGGGGCCGGCCGCCCCGGTTTGCACGGCCGTTTTTCGGGCGACACGGGCCGACTGGTCAGCCACCCATACAAAATCCTGGCCGCCCTCGCGCTGGACGAGGTGTTTGGGTACATAAATTCGAGACGTCACCGATTCATT
>JBFILF010000105.1:0-13460 GCA_041599835.1 Pirellulaceae bacterium | reverse complement strand
TGAGGAAGGTGATGGCCCCGAGCGCACAACCAGAAAAACGTCAGCCCGACCAGGCCGACGCCAATTAAAGCGTGGACTTTGAACTTCATCGGACCTTTAACCACGTCATAGCTCGAGACGATTGGTACATGTAACGCGACCGTCGCGCACTCATTGATCAAAATCGACGATGAAAATCGTCAAATCGAAAACAATGCCAATGATCCGAAATCTCAGGTTTAACTACGCCGTTTGTGCGTTCTTCCCAGATTCCAAGGTGAAAGTGAAAGCATTTGCAGGCGATATGGACGGGTTTCGACCTTATCCAATGCTCTTCGCGGCTTTGGATGGCGCCTTCAAACGCGCTAAGTCGTCCGATCGCAGGTGCGGGGCATCAACCGGATAGAACCTCTGGTGTTCAGTTGAGGCCCGATCCGGCTGGGTGGTGGCTTGGTTTGCTGAGAAATGCTGATTTACCGATCAAAATTCGTCGGTCGGGTGGGTTTGCCTGCATCGCTGCGGTTAGGGGCTGAAAATCTGGTTTTCCGGTGGCTGTGGCCCTTGTCCTGAATTGCCCTAACCCTTTATACTATTCGGCTTTCCGAATTGGCACAGAATTGATGCTTGTGGGCGTCCGATGAAAGTTCGCGCTAGCGTAAAACGGGTTTGTGAAAACTGCAAGATCGTGCGCCGCAAGGGTCGTGTATACGTCGTCTGTACGAATCCACGTCACAAGCAGAGACAGGGTTAAGTCCCTGAAACCATCTTGAGACTGACCGGAAAGCGTCGCGAATTCTTGGCAACCGCGCGATTGGCTCGGTCCGTTTTGAGACGTTGCATTGCGGCCCCATGTACTTTGCCCAGTGAATCAACTGGTGCATGGTGATTGGCGCTGCGTGCCTAACGCAACTCGATTTTTTATCCGGTTGCGGCGCGGTCGATCCGTGCCACGGGCCGGTTTATTTTGACAGGAGTACTCGATCATGCCGCGTTTGCTCGGTGTGGACATCCCCAACGAACGAAAAGCAGTTGTTTCGCTGACCTACTTGTTTGGGGTTGGCCCGCGAACGGCGCGCGATTTGTGCCACAAGGCGGCCGTCGATGAAGACAAACGCGCGCGGGATTTGACCGACGAAGAACTCAGCCGGTTGGCGACGATTCTCGAGCGGGACTATACGGTCGAGGGCCCTTTGCGTCGGCAGGTTCAACAGAGCATTAACCGTCTCCGCGACATCAAGTGTTATCGTGGATTGCGGCATCGATTGGGTTTGCCGGTTCGCGGCCAGCGGACAAAAACCAACGCCCGTACCCGCAAGGGACCCAAAAAGACGGTGGCGGGCAAAAAGGGCGTTAAGGACTTACGGTAATCCGTCAGCGGCGGTACATGAATTGATAGAGGAGAAAACGCTTCGTGGCAAAAGTCAAAAAACGCAAAATCAAACGCAACGTCACGATGGGCGTGGCCCACATCAACGCGACGTTCAACAACACGACCGTCACGATCACGGACACCAAAGGGGACGCGCTGTGCTGGGCCAGCGCCGGCACGTGCGGGTTCAAGGGCAGCCGCAAAAGCACGCCATTTGCCGGCCAGTGCGCGTCGCAGCAAGCGGCTGAAAAGGCGATCAAAATGGGGATGAAGGAAATTGACGTGCGGGTCAAGGGTCCGGGCAGCGGCCGCGAAAGCGCCATCACCGCTCTGCAATCGGCCGGTTTAAACATCAAAACGATTGAGGATTGTACGCCGATCCCGCACAACGGCTGTCGTCCCCGGAAAAAACGCCGCGTGTAACTGGCGGCGATCGAATGATCCGACCCGTGGCGGAAATCACTTGATCAACGCTGAGGCGCAACGGCATCAGCTAATTTTTTTAGGAGTCAACTCAATGCATATTCGATGGCGCGGATTGGAATTGCCCAGTATCGTCGAAAGCGACAGCGCAACCCTGTCGGCAACTTACGGCAAGTTTCACGCGGAGCCCTTCGAACGTGGTTTCGGTACCACGATCGGCAACAGTCTCCGCCGCATCTTGTTGTCCAGTCTGGAAGGCAGCGCGGTGACCCAGATCAAAATTCGCGGCGCCAACCATGAATTTTCGTCGATCCAAGGCGTGTTGGAGGACGTGACCGAAATCGTGCTCAACGTCAAATCACTGGTCGTCAAAAACCTGTCCGAACAGATGAAAGTGATCACGGTTGAAAAGAACTCGGCCGGTCCGGTTACCGGTGCCGACATTCAAACCGGCGGCGAAGTCGAAGTCATCAACCGCCACCACGCGTTGGCCAACTTGACCGACGACGTCGACTTTATGATGGAAATGGTGGTGGAAAATGGCCGCGGCTACGTGCCGGCCTCCGAACACAGTTCCCGCGAGCACGAAATCGGCATTATCCCCATCGACGCGGTGTACAGCCCCGTGACCCGGGTCCGTTACGAAGTGGAAGAAACGCGGGTTGGCCAGAAAACCAACTACGACAAACTGACGATGGAAATCTGGACCGATGGTTCGATCAACCCCGAAATGGCCTTGGTCGAGTCATCCAAGATTTTCCGCAAACACCTTAATCCATTCGTCCAATATTCGGAGTTGGGCGCCAGCGTGTTTTCCAAGCCCAAAACCGCCAGCGGTTTGGATGCCGGTGTCGAAGCCAAATTGAATATGTCCATCAATGAATTGAATTTCAGCGTGCGGGCCAAGAATTGTCTCGATCACGCCAGCATCCTGACCGTCCGCGAACTGGTCGCCCAGACCGAAGACCAATTGATGGAAATTCGCAATTTTGGCGACACCACGTTAACCGAAGTGCAGGAAAAACTCCGGGAACTCGGCTTGCGACTGGGCATGAAGGTGCCGCCGGCAACGATGATCTCCTAAACCATTTATCCCGTTGAGATCCGAACCATGCGACACAAACGAAAAGGCCGTACTCTCGGGCGAAGTCCCAGCCACCGCAAAGCCATGTTGCGCAACCTGGCCTGCAGCCTGATTCTGACGGAACGCGACGAAATCTTTTTCGAAGGACTGACGCAGTCCGACGGCAAAACCAAGGTGCAACCGCCGTCGCGCAAAGGCCGCGTCGTCACCACACTGCACAAAGCCAAAGAAGTCCGGCCGCTGGTGGAGAAATGCGTGACCCTGGCCAAAAACGCCATCCCGCACGAAGAAAAAGCCGCCGAGTTTTCCACCGACGCCGAGCGAAACTCGGAGGCCTGGCGCACCTGGCGGAAAAGCCCTCAGTGGCACCAATGGTCCGAGGCGATCGCGCCGGCACTGGCTGCCCGCCGGCACGCGTTTCAATTGTTGCGGGACAAAGAAGCCGTCTCCATCCTGTTTGACGACATCGCTCCGCGGTTTGCCGATCGACCAGGTGGCTTTACCCGCATCCTCCGCCTGGCAAAGCCGCGTTTGGGCGACGCCGGCACCCGCGCTATTTTGGAATTCGTGGGTGAAAATGATCGGGTCAAACGCAAAGAAGCCGCCCGGCCAACGTTTGTCGACGATTCGACCACCGCCGGGGCCGAAGACGAAGCGGAAGAGGCCGCTGCGGCAAACGCCGAAACCGAAGCCGCCCCCGCCGAAGCGGACGACGAACCGAAGGCAGCAGCCGAACAAAAACCCACGGCCGAAGCCGAAGCGGCGGACGACGATGAAGCCAAATCCTAATCCGCTCGTAATCGTGCCGGTGGACCACCCGACGTGGTGGTAAAACCTCAGCGCCGCATCAATCCAGCATGACCATCCAAACGTCTGATCAACATCCCTTCCTGCTGCGCGCGGCAGGCTTCCAATCGTCGGATGGTTGCTCATTTCGACCGATTCTGATGTAAGATGGCTTTATGCCTGCAGCCGTAGCGCGACTTCTGTTGATCGGTTCGTTTTTGCCGTTTTGCTGGTTGGGCATGCAAGCCGTTCACGAGTTGGGACATGTGATCGGCGCCTACGGCACCGGCGGACGAGTGCAACAAGTCGTTTTACATCCGCTGACATTTTCTCGCACCGACGTTGCTCCCAACCCGAAGCCGTTGGCCGTCGTGTGGGCCGGCCCGTTGTTGGGAATTCTGATTCCATGCTGCGCCGCGGTCATTGCACATCGGTGTCAGTGGCCCGCTGGCTTTCTGTGGCGGTTCTTTGCTGGGTTTTGCCTGGTAGCCAACGGCGGTTACATCGGTCTGGGTTCGTTTCAGGCAATTGCCGACTGCGGCGAGATGCTAAAAAACGGCTCGCCCATGTGGACACTATGGTTGTTTGGCGCGGCAACCGTGCCGGCGGGGTTGTGGTGTTGGCACGGCTTGGGTCCGCATTTTGCCATCGGCCACCGCCAGCACGAAATCAAGACATCCACGGTTTGGACGTCGATCGGATTGTTGCTGGTGATGTTAGTTCTGAGTGTAGCCGTGTCGGCTGGCTAGGCCGCGCTTTATCAGGGAAAAATTGCCCGTTATATGGGAACGAGGGCGAGACCAGCGGCCCACTTTTTCCCGCCCAAAGGGCAAAAAAATTCAGCAAATCCGTGGTTGACATTTACTACACTTGTCATAACATATTATGACACATGTCGTAAACAAACCACGAGCGGCAAATGGGCACGTCAAAAAAGTCGATCAAGCTTTCGCCCGGCGAAATGGAAATCATGAGTGAACTGTGGCAACACGGCTCGCTGACCATTGCCGAGACCCACCAGTCGCTGGGCCGGCCGATCGGGTACACCACGGTGCAGACCCGGTTGAATCGCTTGGTTGACAAAGGATTGGTAAAGCGCTCGGCCGAACGACCAGCCCGATATTCCGCAGCCGTGAGCGCTGCCAGCATTGGCGCACATCATTTGGACGACCTGGTGCAACGCGTGGCTGGTGGAAAGGTGGTGCCGCTGGTGGCGCATTTGATTCAACAACGAGCGTTGTCCGCACACGAATTGCAGGAGCTCAAGGAAATCGTCAGGCGGGCAGAAAAGCAAAACAAGACGCGAAAGGCATCGTCATGAACCTCGAGTGGCTGGATGGTTTGCCGGGCATCGTGTTGCGTTCCTCCATATCGCTGGCCGTGGCGGCAATCGGCGTGGCGATTCTGCTACGGTTGCTGCGGCTGCGTTCTCCGCTATTGCACCGCGTTGCCTGGGCCGTGGTATTGATCCAAGGCTGTATATTCACTCGCGTGGCTCTGGAAATTCCTTGGCTCGAGCCTTCGTCCACATTCACGGCAAACCGAGCAACCCTAACATCCAGCGTTCAATCTGACCCGATGAATCAGCGGTTCACGCCCGCACCTGTCGAGAGCAAAACCCTGGCCGCGGCGGCGAGCGATCACCAGCACCCGGTGCAGCTAGCCAGTGCAACGCGCGACCACGTTTCTTCGCAAGAAAACCGATTGCTGCTGTCGCCGAGTGAAGATGCCGCGATAGCTGGCGGCGTGGCGAATACGGGTTCGTCCGATGCGAAGAATGCGGGCTGGTCTGGCCGCTGGTTGATCAACATTTGGCTGGCTGGCGTCGCGGTCGTGCTGATATTACACGGCCTCGCTTACCACCTGTTGAACTGGTCGCTGCGAAAATCAATGTTGGCACCGGTGGCCTGGCGGAAACAGTGGCAGGAGATGTTGCGACAGGCCGGCGTACGGACGCACATCCAAATGCGCGTTCACCCTGCGCTGGGACCAATGATCATCCGGCGGCTGGCTGGTTATCAGATCGTCGTGCCGCGCGAGCTGTGGGAAGAACTTGGCGATCATCAGCGGTCGGCGGTGCTCCGCCACGAGTTGGCCCATTACTTGCGCGGCGACATCTGGAAGTCGTGTTTGGCGCGGGTGGTGGCGTTACCACACTGGTTCAACCCGTTGGCATGGCTGGCTGTGCGCAAATTCGACGAGAGCAGCGAGTGGGCCTGCGATCGATATCTAATGGAACATGATCCGGCGTCGGCGGCACCGTTTGCCCACGCCTTGTTGCGAGTCGTTCAATTCCCGCGGCCAATCGGTGTCGGTTTACGCGGTGCCGGAGGATCATTGTTAAGTGAACGCATTCGCCGGCTGTGCGGGGTTCACGCTGGGGAGGATACGAATATGAAACGCATGATCGCCGTAACTTTATTTCTGTTAGTGATGCTGGGCGGGCTGGCAGAGATTCGACTCGTCGAACGCGCGCTGGCACAAGAGACTGACTCGCCTGAGACAGCCGCTCAACAATCGCAGACCGAAGCGGCCGAAATGCGCGAGCGCTGGCTGAATGCCAATCAGTTGCCGCAGCGGATTCAGGAGTTTGCCGAGCGGATTGTGGTGGACGAGTCGGACGCGACCATCCTGGATTTCAAACAGGCCTTGCACACCGGCGCCGGTCAAACGGCATTGATGGAACGCGCGGCGTGGATCGAAAACGAACTGCGGCGGGAATCGCAGCTGCAGGCGTTGCCGTGGTTTTTTGACCAGCACTTCGAGCGATCGGGCGAACAGCTGGCGTTGAAGCCCGATCATCAAGAATTCAAGCAAACCGTGTTGACGCAAACGTCGCGTTATCAGTCGGACGTTGAGGACGTTGAGCGGGCCCTGCAGCAGTTGGCCGAGCAACTCGCCGACGAACACGAATCGGAAAAGATCATTCGCCGCGCATTGGCCAAACCCATGACGGCCTGGGTGATCTACGCCACAGAAATTCGACGCAGGTTGCGGCCTGATGAACGCACGATTCAACAGATCTTCCAAGGAGTATTTGTGGTGGCGCCTGGCGGCGAGGTTTTGATTCGCCCAAACGTGCGGGCACAAATCGAGGAGCAATTGGGTCGCGGCGCGCAACGGCGGTCGGCGCTGCCGCAAATCCGGCAGGAGTTGAACAACTATAGCCAAGACATCTCCGAGTTTGATGAGACCCATCAGCAACTCAAGCAAATTTTTGCCGAGGATTTTTTTGCGGTAGTTTGCTGTTACCAGACCGTCGGCCCGGAAGGTAACGCAGAGCAGGGTATGCGGAATCTGTTCAACTATCTGGAGCACCTGTTTGAGGACCATAGCGATGGTTTGCGGCTCAATGACGAAGGGCGGCAGCAAGCGGTGGAAATGATCGAGCGGTTTACGGCTCGCCGCGCAGCCGCCGAGCGACTCAAACAACCGTTAAAACAATTCGCCAGCCGGATCCCCGATAACTTTGATGAATTGCATGATCAGGTCAAACGGGCGTTGCAACACGAACTTAATTTGGCTCATATCACTCGAGATGATCTGTATTTGGCCGATAGCGCCTCCATGCAAGTTCGGATGATGATCGGCGAACGATTTGTGGAAAACGAGGATGGCCGGTTGCATGTGCCGCAAGAGCTACGCGGCGAGATCATTGAATTCGCCCGGGACCTGCTCCGCACTGGACGGGACTTGCGCCGCCGCTTTGCGGCAATCGACACCAGTGTTTCAAACATCAAAGACCCGGAATTGCGGGCGGCGTTCGAGTCGCTTGCCGGAAAATACCTGGTGCAGCGTTCGATCAATCAACAATTTGCCGGCCAACGATTCGATGGGCTGGGCGAATGGATTGGCATGCACTTCACGGAAACCGATGAAAGACTTGCCTTGAAACCGGACGCGCGTCCCGAGATCGAGGAATTTTTGAAGCAAGTCGAACAAATCAACGCCGAGTTGGCCAAAGATGATTTTTAGCTTGACAACCGCCGCCCTGATCGCATTCGCGGCAAGCTCGGCAGGGCCTCGAGCATTTCCCGCGCCACCGATTGACCGGTCAATTGACTCGATTGTCGATCAGCATTTGCCGGGCGTCGCCGGGCAGACACCTGCTGAACTTTGTTCGGATAGCCTATTTTTGCGACGCGTGATGCTAGATCTGGTAGGCCGGATTCCCACGGTCGGCGAATTGCAGGAGTTCATGCAAAACCCGAATCGGCCGGCCAAGATCGATCAACTGCTGGCGTCGACTGAACATGCCCGTTTCATGTCTGAAATCTGGACGGCGTCACTGGTCGGTTATTCCAACGTGTTCGGCACCGACCGCGAGGCGCTGCGTATGTGGCTGGAAAAACAGCTGGAGCAGGACGTGCCGTTTGACGAAATGGCGACTGCCTTGATCACGGCTCGCGGCGCGTCCAGCCTGAACGGCCCCGTCAATTTCCTGGTCCGCCACCTGGACGATCCGGTGGTCAAGGTCGGTCGCATGTTTTTGGGCGTTCGGCTGGATTGCGCTCAGTGCCACGATCATCCATTTGACCGCTGGACACAAGAAGACTACCAACGAATGCGCATGTTTTTTGGGCAGGTCCGCACGCCTTACCGGGACGGCACCGTTTTGGTGCATGACGAGCTGGGCCGAGCCAGCCGCGACCAGCGGCCGGTTTTCCTGACCGGTGCACGGCCGCGAACAGACCACTGGCGCGCAGAGCTGGCGTTGTTCGTGACCAACAGCAAACCGTTTGCCAGGACGTTCGGCAATCGCATCTGGTACCACTTGATGGGCCGCGGCGTGGTCGATCCGATCGACGACTTTAATATGGAAACTCCGCCGGCGGTTCCCCAATTGGTTGAGTACCTGGCGGAACAATCGCGCCGACACAAGTTTTCGATCCGCGACGTGTTGCGATTGATATGCAACTCCCACGCGTACCAGCGCGTTGAAACATCAATCATTTCGCTGGAATCACAAGAGCCTGTCAGATTGCGGGTGCTCAAACCGTTAACACCGGGCCAATATTTTGATTCGATCGCGACGGCGTTGGACCGGCAGGTTACTGCGGCCGAGCGGCAACGGTTCGTACAGTCGATGGTCGGAGACGTGTTGCAGGAAGATTTTAATCCAACCTGGAAATATCGTGAAACGGTGCAGACCGCCATGTCGCGGTTGGCCATGCCCATGCCGCAGCTGAACGACTCGTTGGAGGAGATTTACCTTCGTGTGCTGTCTCGGCAACCGACACCACGGGAATTGGAGTTGTGTCGCGGCAGGCCGAAGGCGGACGTTTTGTTTGCCCTGATTCACTCGAACGAGTTCTTCTTCAACCATTAACACACGCGATTGTCACGTTGCGCAGATGGGAGCGACGATGAATATCCCCATGTTAAATAGGCGGCAAGTTTTGGGCGGCGCGATCGGCGGATTTTTTGCTTATGCCGCGCGAAACCGCTGCGATCAATTGTTTGCCTCCAGCATCGGCGACGCGGCCAAGGCCAAACGCTGCATCGTGTTGTGGATGGACGGCGGACCCAGCCAAATCGACACGTTTGACCCCAAGCCCGGCAAGACGACCGGAGGTGAATTCCAGTCGATTTCCACTGCGGCCGACGGCGTCCGCATCAGCGAAACGCTTCCCCACATCGCTAAGCAAATGGACGGGTTGTCGGTGATCCGCAATTTGTCATCCCCGATTGGCGATCACCAGCGCGCGCAGTACTTTTTGCACACAGGATTTCAATTCGTGCAGGCATTTCCCCGGCCGGCGCTGGGGTCGGTGATCTCGCACACCACGACTCCGACAGACTTTCCCAATTACGTGGCGCTCGGTTCACGGGGATTCGGCCCAGCTTACATGGGTCCGGAGCACGCGCCGTTTTCGATCGAAGACCCCGCGCAAGCCCGGCAACTGTTGGTCGCACTGCGCAAGCGGCGCGGCCGTTTGCAATTGCTTAACAACCTGGGCGCCGAGTTTGACCAGCGTCACGCCAGTACGCTGGTGCAGCAGCGTCAATCGATGGTGTCCCGCATCGAGGCGCTGGCCAGCACGCGTTTTGCCGAAGCGCTGGACATGGAGCGGTCATCGGTCGCGGATCGGCAGCGGTACGGTGAAACAGGATTTGGCCAAAGCTGTCTGCTGGCCCGGCGGTTACTGGATTTGGGCGTGCGGTTTGTCGAAGTACAGCTTGGTGGTTGGGACACGCACGCCAATAATTTTCCTGCATTGCGGCAATTGTGCGGGCAACTGGATCAACCCTGGGGGGCATTGATGGCGGACCTCAAAAGCTCGGGCATGCTCGACGATACGGTGGTGGTGTGGATGGGCGAGTTTGGACGCACGCCCCGCATCAATGCCCAGCGCGGTCGCGATCATTTCCCGCAGGCCACCCCGGTAGTGATCGGTGGCGGGCCATTTCAGGGTGGTCGGGCGATCGGCCAGACGAACGCGCTTGGCACCGAAATCAGTGGCGATGCAGTTTCCGTTCCCGATCTGTTTGCCACCATCATGTCGGCCTTTGGCATCAAGCCAGACCAGGAATTCACCACCGACTTTGGCAGCCCGACCACAGCCACCGACGACGGCAAGGTCATCCAGGGATTGTTGTAACCTGAATTGGCTAAACGCTGCCTGGCCCCGCAGGACGTACGTTGCGCCTCGAACGTTCCATACTTAATACTCGTCGTATTACCTATACATCCAGCGAGCGCCACAAGTACCAGGTGGCCACGCTGCGGAAAGGTTGCCAGGGCTGTGCGATCTGGTGAATTTTTTTTGCGGTAGGCAGATCGCGCAACCGGTATTGAGTCTTGACTGCCGACTTGACGCCCAGATCGTCGACCGGCAATACGTCGAGTCGGCCTAACGAGAAAATCAAAAACATCTGCGCGGTCCACCGTCCGATACCCTTGATCTGTGTCAGCTCAATGATCACATCTTCGTCGGACTTGCGACCAATCTGGCTGAGGTTGACGGTACCGTCCAGCGACTTCTGCGCGAGATCAATCATGTAACCAGCTTTTTGCCGCGAGATCCCCACACCGCGCAGTTGATCCACACCCAGCGGTGCCAAAGCCTCGGGGCAAACACCTTGTGGTTCGACAAGCGCTTCCAGTTTGGCCCAGATGGACCGCGCGGCCTTGCCGGAAATTTGTTGCGAAACAATTGATGCCGACAACGTCCCAAACCGGTCCCGTTTGAGCTTGGCCGTGAACGGACCGACCTGTTTGATAATCCGCTGCATTACCGGATCACTTTTTCGCAAGTGATTCCGCGCGTCCCGAATATGCTGTGCGGAAAAGCCCATGATGCGTTGCCGTATGCCGCGTTTTCCAGAAACATCCGAGTTTAATCGTTCGCGAACCGCACGCAATCATTGGTACTTTCGCAGGTTTGGTTTCCAACCTATCATTCCGGTATGAATACGATCGTGAAAAATCGTCGCAGCGAGTTAATGGTGTTGGACCAACAGCAGCTGTTGCAGCATCAGCTGAGCCGGTTTAACCGGCTGCTTCAGGAGATTTTGCCAGCCAATCAATTTTATGAAGCCAAACTGGGTCGAACGGCCGGCGAAATTGGCAGCATGGAGGAGTTTGAGCGTTTGCCGTTTACGTTCAAGCAGGAACTGTCCGAAACGGCGATTGATTCGACCTTTGCCGCCAACTTGACGTTTCCGGTGGATCAGTACAGCAGGGTGCACCGTACATCGGGAACGCGCGGCAGGCCGCTGGTTGTGTTGGATACGGCCGATGATTGGGCCTGGTGGATGGAATGCTGGCAATATGTTCTCGATGCGGCGGGCATCGAACCGCATGACCGTGTGGTCATGGCATTTTCATTTGGACCGTTTATCGGTTTCTGGAGCGCCTACGATGCGGTGATTCAGCGGGGGGCCATGGTCGCTCCAGCCGGCGGCATGAGCACATTGGCCCGCATTGATTTGATGAAGACCATTGGCGCCACGGTGATATTTTGCACGCCCAGTTACGCGCTTCATGTGGCCGAAGTCGCCTCCAACAATCAGGTCAATGTGGCGGAGTTGGACGTCAAGAAAATTGTGGTCGCGGGTGAACCGGGTGGTTCGATTTCGGCCGTGCGACAGCGGATCGAAACCGCCTGGGACGCGCGGGTGATCGACCACAGCGGCGCCAGCGAGGTCGGGCCGTGGGGGTTCGCCGATCCCGAAGGGCGGGGCATCTACGTCAACGAAGCCGAGTTCATTGCCGAGTTTTTGTCGATTGAAACCGGGCAACCAGCCCACGAAAGCGAGCTGAGCGAACTGGTGCTGACCTGCCTCGGTCGGATTGGCAGCCCGATCATTCGTTATCGAACTGGCGACCTCGTAAAACCGACGTGGAACGATCACCAGGAATGCAGTTTTGTCTTGCTGGATGGCGGCGTGTTGGGTCGCGTCGACGATATGCTGATCATACGCGGCGTGAATATCTTTCCCACGTCGATTGAACAAATTTTACGCGGCTTCCCGGAAATCATCGAGTTTCGCATTACGGCTTACAAACGAGGCGAAATGGACGCGCTGAAAATTGAAATCGAAGACCGGCTCAATCGACCCGAACGCGTCGAACAGGAAATGCAGGTGCGGCTGGGGCTAAAAGTCCAAATTGTCGACGTGCCAATTGGTTCGCTGCCCCGGTTTGAAGGCAAGGGAAAACGATTCGTCGACGAGCGGTCATGAATGATGTCGGTGTACCCCGTTGAATTGAAACGCGTCGAGCAGGACGTCGTCATTCGCTGGAACGATGGAAAAGAGCAGCGGGTGTCGGTCCGGGCACTGAGGAAGGCATGTCCCTGTGCGACCTGCCGCCACAAGAATTTGGAACGTGCGGAAAAAACGCCGAACTCGCTGAACATTCTCACCCCGGCCCAAACCCTGCCACTGCGAATCGAGCAAATGGTTCCAGTGGGCCAATATGCCTACAACATCCAGTTCAGCGACGGGCACAACACCGGGATTTTTACCTTTGATCAATTGCGAACGATTGCGGATCATCCAACGGATTGATGGATGAGGTCAGGTCGATGGGGCAGGGGACCCGTTTGCGAATCAGGTTTTTCAAAAACTCGACCGCCCCATCCATTTCCGACCATGGCGGTACGGCTTGAATGACTTCGGCCGCCTGTTTGAACTCTTGCCGTTCGTACAAACGTAGCGCTTCCTGAAACGTTGCCCCGCGTTGCATTGGGTCATCCGACTGTATCGGATCCAATGGCTGGTATACGTCCACCGGTTTTTGGAATCCGCGAATTTTGAAGCTGGCAATCCGCTGCACGATGAAATCCTCGCCGATTTGGGATGCCGTTTCATGCGAGATCAAAATCGGGATCTGTGCCCGTTTGGAAATCGATTCCAGTCGGCTGGCCAGGTTGACGGTCGGACCGTGCGGACCGTATTTGAGTCGCGTGGAACTGCCACAGTTACCGACGAGTGCACGACCGGTGGCGATGCCGATGCGGCAGCGCATCGCTCGTCCCACCAGTTCGGCCCAGTCGGCGTTGATCCGCTGCATGGTTTGCTGAAGTTCGATTGCACAAGCGACAGCAATCCGCGGATGATCCGGCATGTCGATGGGGGCATTCCAAAACGCCGCCAGCCCATCACCGTAAAAGTCGATGATTACGCCGTTGTGTCGGTCCACGACTGCGGACCAGCAATTCATCACGTCGCCGATGATTTGATACGTCAGTTTTGGATCGAGCTGCTCGGCCAACCGGGAAAACTGTTGCAAATCAGCAAACAAGGCCGTGACTTCCCGAGCGGTGCCGTGCAGTGCCGATGGATCTCGTTGCAACTGCAAAGCAATCTGGC
>JBFILF010000104.1:0-13467 GCA_041599835.1 Pirellulaceae bacterium | reverse complement strand
GCGCGCGATCAGCTTGGCTACGAACCGAGCGTGAACGTGTCGCAGGGACTGGAATTTTCAGTCGCCTGGCTACATCAACATGGTCTGTTGCACTAATCATGGTCTGTTGCACTAATCATGGTCTGTTGCACTAATCATGGTCTGTTGCACTAATCATGGTCTGTTGCACTGAAACGGGTTGCAACAAGTCATTTGCAGTGCACGGTTTACGTTGCAGCATGGTCACGAGTACAACATCCATTCAAAGGAGGTTTCCTGCAAAGATTGCTTGACTTCCGAAAAATTTGTCAGCACATCCGACAGTTCGCGCGTGTTCGTTTTATTGAATCGAACCGTAACCGGCTGCACATCGACTCCGATAAATTCACAGACGCGCCGATAACCGACTTGCGGATTTTGTTGTATGTCGTCTTCGTAGGTCAAAAACAGCGATTCGCGATTTTGCAACGATGCCTTGAGCTCGCTAATGCATTGTTCCGCGTGTTCCAAGTGCGCAATCAACGATTTCTTGTGAGTATCTGGACCCCAATTTAACGATAGTTCATTTACGTCCAGTTGGACACGTTCTGACGGCGGAGATTCCCCTGAGGCCAGATGCCATCGTGACGTTTGGTGCGCCATCGTGATCGAGACAATGCGTCGCAAATAATTTTTGCGGTGCAACAGTATAAAGCGGTTGAATCCCAGGCCTTCCAGTTTTTGCACGTAATCCGGTACCGCAATATTTAAACGCTGCAATTGAGTTGGTTGCGTCTCGAAGCCGTAGCAACGTCGGCCGGCCAATGTCATGCGGAGGCGGAGAATCTTCACGTGATCGCGAGTCAATCGGGGCCATCGAGCCTCGATGCCGGCCAGGCGTCCCGGACTGAATAGTTCACCATCCCAGACGATACGAGAGTGTTGGTTTAGTAGATCTCCCAACACTCTGCTTCCGCAACGGCCCACGTGGAACGCGGCGACGTTGCAGGGTCGTTGCCGCGAGAGGACCCAACCCATCGACAACCGGTACAGTGTGGGAAAGATAGTCCGCAGGTTCATGAGCGCATTTGCCGTTGTCCAGCCAGGTGGGGATGGTTCATTACCGATCCGACGGTCAAGAATTCTCCCCCTCCGAATCACCGTATGGTACAATATAGGTGAGCCTTTCCCGGGAGGCGCGACCTAGTCAAAGTAGCTACTTTAAATGTATTACACGCAACGGCCGGACGTCAAAATTCAGCTAGTCGATGGTGAAACGCTTGTGCTGGACGAGCAAAATGCGTTCATCCATCAATTCAATCAAACAGCGGGTTTCATCTGGAATCAATGTGACGGCAAATCCTCGAAATCGGAAATTGTGCAACGTTTTGCACGGGAATTTGAGGTAGAGGAAATCACGGCAAACCGGGACGTAACCGGCGTCATCGAAAAATTGCGAGAATTAAATCTGCTTCGCGAGTTGGGGCCAGAGGCAAACGGAGTACAAAAGTGAACGAGAATCCGACATCCGAGAACTCTTCAATCGAAAATCCATCCAGGAGACGGTTTATTGCCAAAGCGGCATATGTCGCGCCCTTGATTCTCACGTTGAAAGCAACTCCGGCATACGCCGCTCGCGGATCCGGGCCGGGCCCGGGGAGACGAGGCTGCGGCCGACGTGGTCGCGGACGCGGCCGCGGTCGCTGCGGATCCGATTGTGGCAACGGGCAAGGGCAACAATCCGGCACAAGCTCCAGTTGGTTCAGCCGGGTGATCGTTTTTCTATCCGGGTGATCAACGCCGTCAAGCTTGCCTGGTTTCCGTTGTTGCTTCGGCAAGTTGGGCCGAATCCATGGCTTCGAACGACTTGTACTATCGCATGCTTGGCGTCAACGTGCGCGTGACTTGCCACGCACCTGAGTTGCGGGCGCTCATTCACGCCCACTGGAGCCACATGGCCCAGCGTGAATCATCGGCCGACATCACGTACGCCGTTGCCCGCGACGCTGCCACGTCTCCGATTTCATTTGCGCGTATTGGGCAACCAGCAATCCAGGCGAGTGACGAAGGCGAGTTCCTGTACGAATTGGAAGGAGACCTGAATATTGCATTGCAGCAATGCCGGCCGGATCTTTTCTTTTTGCACGCAGCCGTCGCTGAATTTGACCGAGGAGCCCATCTGTTGGTGGCTGAATCCGGCGGCGGCAAATCAACAACTTTGTGGGGATTGTTGCATCGCGGATGGCGCTACATGAGCGATGAACTGGCACCGGTCGACTTGACGTCGATGCAGGTACACGCCTATCCGCGCGCGCTATGCTTGAAGCGTCGGCCACCGGCGTTTCCACTGCCTGCCACGACCATTGACACCGGCCGGACGCTGCATGTCCCGGCCGAGTCAATTCCCCAAGTCGCGACCCGAGCGTCGTATCCGCTGGCAGCCGCCTATTTCGTGAAGTACAGCCCAACGGCCAGCAAACCGGTGATTCGGGCAATCAGTTCTGGTGAAGCCGGCGCGCGGTTGTACGCCAACGGTCTGAATCAACTGGCCCATACCCATGCGGGACTCGATGCAGCGGCACGCATTGCCAAGACGATCCCGGCTTTTACACTGGATTCTGCCGATCTTGTCTCGACCTGCGATCTGGTTTCTTCCTTCACGCACATGGCAGCAGCGGCCAATAGATGATCCGATGCCGGGTTTGGCCCGCGTTAATTGCCAGCGGCTGCTGTCCCGCCAGCACTGCCGCGCTGAAAGATGGTCACGTTGAAATTGAAGATGTCGTTCAAATAACGGGCAAACGTCTCACCCGCCGTTTCCTGCAAAATCAACACGTCATCCGATTGAATAATGATCCGCTCACGCGGATCGGTCAAAGCGCGATTCAAGTCCACCCGAATGGGAATCAGCCCGCCGCTGGGGGTGCGGCGAATCACCGTCAAAGCGCTGGGGTTGGGATTGCCGATTCCTTGTTCAATTAACACTCCGGTGAAATTGTTGCCGCCAAAGGCACCGTTGATCAATGTGCCTCTAGCCTGAGCCACTGCCTCCAGCACATCCAGGTCATAATCACGCGGCAACTGTTGCTGGCTTACCGGCAGCAGCCCCCCCGTGTAATAAAAATCTTTCGAGCGCGCTTCCAGCAAAACCACGTCGCCTTCCTGCAACAAAACATCGTCCGATTCGAACGGCAGGGGCTCGCCGGGCGCCGAACGGGTCGGTATGTAATCAACAGGCACACCGAAGTCGGCAAGCAATGACAGATCTTCATCCGGTTTTAAAGACTCCAGTTTCGCAGTCAGCTCCTTGCTCGACTGTCCTCCTCGGAAGATGAATATGCCGTCGAACGCATCCAGTCCCGGCAATCCACCCGTCCTGGCCAAGGCTGTCAATACATCATTTTCGTAAGCGGCGAGATCAACGATATGTCCCGTTCCCTGTTTGATATTGTTGCTGGAAATATCGCCACGCCCACCAGCCGCGAATCCCCCGACCTCCTGGCGGAACACGAGAATGCGAATTTGACGAGGCTGCATCAGCGTGACCAATACGGATTCACGTCCAGGCTGCAATATTCCTTTGCTTTCAAACACTTCCCGTACTCGCTCGTTCGCCTGTTCGACGGTCAATCCTTCCACCGGTATGGGTTCGACCAGAGGCAATGCCACCATGCCGTTATTTTGAATCGTGAGCGGATAGCCCAGCGACGGCGGCAGCCCGGCGCCCAGCGGATCGATTTGCGAAGGAAAATACACCGGCGGCGCGGGCAATGCCTGATCGGCAAGCGTCAACGGGAATACACCGGGTATAAACACGCCGATCACATCACCCGCTGCCAGCACGTAATCTTCCGGTTTCTCCTGCTGCAGCAACGATAAGGGAATGGTTTGCATATGTTCGCGACGTGGAGAGGTCAGCCAGTCGTTCGGCAATCGCCGGACCGGCACGCCATTGAGCACCGGATTGGTCAGCGCGGAGCAGCCGCTAGACAGGATGGTTACAACGCACATCAACAGTGCCAGTTGGATTTGAGTCGACAGACGATTTGGAGACGGCCTCCCGGGGGGACCGCTGCGTTGGCCAGTCCGATTCGTCAGCACAGTCGATTTGAGCTCCAGGATCGTACTGATCAGCGATCGCGGTCTCACTCTCGCGTGTTCGTTTTTTCGGCCAGCGCCAAAATGGACGCGCCATTGCCGGGCCAGGAATGCCCACATCAGCAACAAAATGCCCACAATAACCGGAATGCCCGCCCGAATGGGCGTTCGAGGCGACGCGTCCGTAGCAACCTCGGAAAACAATGCCGCCGGCTCAGTTTCAACTTTGATCTGGGGCGCATTGGCGGTGGAAACCGCAGGCGCCGGGGAGTCAAGAGTCTGTACGACTTGCGGCAAAGGTGACATTCCATTTTGGGACGGCCGCCCGGTCTGGGAACGATCGGGTTGATCGCGTTTGCCACGGTTCACCGGCAGGTCGGATGGCCATACAACGTCATGTGCCGCATTGATCACCGGATCAACAGGTGGTCTACCGGTGGATGATGACGAATCGTTGCCGGTGTCCGCCGATGGCAGCACCGGTGTTGGATCAGGCTCAAGTTGGATTGGTGGTGTCACTGATTCGGAGCTGTCGCGTCTGCGGGACGTACTCGCGGGCTGAGTCTTCGGCGAAGGTTCAACTGACCATTGAAAATCTGAACTGATTTGCTCTGGCAGCAAGCCATTTTGTTCTGTCGGTTTGTCCGCGGATGGCATTTTGTCCAGCCGATTCTCACCGACTTCATTTTGCACATCTTCGGCAGGTTCTATCTGTTCCAAGTCAGAAAACTGACCCGGGTAAATGGGCAAAGTGTCCTTCGTCAATGCGTCATTCGTGTACAGGGTCACGAAGTCACGATAACCCGAAGCTTGGGCGACGGCGGCACCATGTTGGTAACCCTGGTACCAATCCTGAATCGCTTGAAATCCTGCGGGGTTCTGGTAGTTCAGCCGCCAGTATCGACGTGGGGGCAGTGTCGGCATATCGCCAGTTCCGCCGTAAAGCAGGAAGTCCACGAAACCGGCTTCGAATCCTCGTTCCGCGTCGATTGAAAACGGCTCGCATTTGTAGTCATCCAACTCGGCACGTGCCGTGGCCCGCGCGGCTTCTAATTCCTGCCGGGCCAATTTTCGGAAATGATGACGCTGCCGTTTTTCGTCCCAGTAATTGTTGTAGTGTAGCGGTTCAATGATGGCGGTCTTGAGCAGGTTGTCGCTTAACGTACAACCGCAACTCATTAGGCAGAGTGCCGCTAATAAGTGCACCGTTAATAAGTGCACTGTTAACAAGTGCACCGTGGGCACCTTGGAGTTCAAACCGAACTTCGAAAGGAAGAAGGTCACTTGTCCGGTTCACCTTTTCCAGGCTATCAACGATCGCACAGCGAACTGTGATCAGCAAAGTGCAGCGGGACGCAAAGTTGGCGCGATGATTCAAGTCACACCTATCGTATCGGTTCGGCAAAGTTTCTCGGTCGTCCGCATTTTTTTTCGCGTTTTTCGTCAATTCGTGGTCGACATGGAATCCGCGGGCACGAATTCCGAGTCAGCAAGCAAAACGTTGCAAGCCCCCGCTCAGTCAATCAATCCCTGTCGGCGTATTTCAGCTAAAAAACTCTCGGAATTGCTAAAGCGAATCGCAGGCATCCCGATTGCCTGGGCGGCTTGGCAGTTGGTAATGCTATCATCGACGAAAAGGCAATTTTCCATGGCCCGATTCAAATGGCGTGCCGCCCCCGAATAGGCAGCAGCATCAGGTTTGCGAACACCTGTGTGGCACGAAACAAAGGTCCAATTCAGATATCGCGACAGTCTTAACCGCGCTTCGATCGTGCGATACCACACGGGATAGTTGGAAAGCGCGTGGATCTCGTAGCCCTGGTTGTTGAGCAGTTGTAACATGGGTTCGGCCCCATCCATCCACCGATAGGCCTGGCGTACCGCGTAAAGAAAGCTTGCGTGATCAAAATCCCGCCCGTCGGCAAAATAAATTCGCAAGTATTCCTTTTCGCTGATCTCGCCCAGTTCAAACCGGATCCACGCAGTCGGGTGTTTTTGGCCAAGTAATTCGCGGCGGCTCAACCCAAAATATTCGGGAATCTCCCGGTTGAAAGGATTGTAAACCAGGGTGTCCATGATGTCGAAAAGCAACACCGGTCGCATCGGCGAGTTCATCAATGTAACGTTCGTTAACGAGAATGGTGATCGACCTGCGCGAGATGGCAGTCTCGCCGCTGATCCATTTTCATGTGAAGCGGTAGAGGCGTGAGGAAACCGAGATTGCGTGATTTATTGAAACCGATTGAGACCGAAAATAGCAGCTTTGATCTCAATTCGAAAGTTGCCGGTGCCTCAGGTTCATTCGATCGATGGACCGTACCGGGTCGCCATCGTCCGGTGAAGACGGTTAAACGGACATTGCCAGAACAAACGGCTGCGGTGGTGCCGACGGATTTACCCGTTGATTGCAGCAAATTACCGGCCAGATTATAATCACGGTTACTTGTTGTTCGGATACTCTCTCGGTTCGACCGCAAGCGCCGGTTGCGTATTGCCCGGCATTTCTCTTCAGACTTGGTCGACGGAACCGGCAGGCGACTCAAGTTTGAGTTATTGCTTCCAATCGTCATGTTGCAAAGCGATGTGATCACGCTGGCAAGGGATCTCTCCGAACGGAACTCGTCGTAATGGGCCGCTCCACCAGAAGTTTGGAGCGTAAAACACGTGAAAGATTCACCGGTTAACAAGACAACTTGCACCGAGGACGCGTTGCTGATTTGTTGCGCACGCGTTTCGCTTACAGATGAGATCCAAAATCGGCTTGATCAGTTGCTGCGCCAGCCGATTGATTGGCAACGCGTAATGGACCGGAGCTGGTGGCATCGAATTCGACCACTGACCTACCGGCATCTGAGCGATCAAAAAGCAGGCCTGGTGCCCACCGCCTGCCTGAAAGTTTTGGGCGAGCATGCGCGCGAACTTGAGTCGCGCAACGTCAATTTAATGAAGATGCAACAACACGTTGCGGCGCTGTTTGAACAATCATCGGTACCGATGCTCGTATTCAAGGGTCCCACCTTGGCCGTGGATGCCTATGGCGATTTGAAGCTCCGCGAATGTGGCGACCTCGACATGCTGATTCACCGCGACGATTTTCCGAAGGTCAAGCAGTTGTTGACGGCAGATGGCTTCGAATGTTTATGGGATGACCTGGACTCGGAGAGAAAGCGACAGGTATTTGCCTGCGAATTCCGGCGCGAAGGCGTCGAGCTGGACATGCACTGGGATTTGGCTCCGGACTGGCATAATTTCAATGTCGATTTCAATCATCTTTGGGAGAGCGGCCTGCCGTTTGAGTCACATTGCCAGTTTTCCAGGAAGCTACGACCGGAAGATGCCATCGAGGTGCTTTGCATGCACGGCTCGAGGCATTGGTGGGAACGACTGCGCTGGATCTGTGACATCGCTGAACTGGTCAATAGTGGCTTGATTACCGACTGGAACCGTGTGGAATCCACGGCAACCGCAGGACGATGTCATCGTTCCGTGTGCCTGGGGTTGTGGCTGGCCAGCGACCTGCTGGATGCAAAGCTACCATCGGAGATCCACCATAAACTCGACCGGTCAGCTGTGATCAAGCGACTGGCAGCGCAGGTGGGCGTCTGGCTAGGCAGCGCTGAACAGGCGGCCGAATTGCGGAAACTACCGGAGCGATTCATGTTCCGCATGCGAATTTGTGACCGATTGCGGGATCGAATTCCGCAGATTACGCGATACATGCTCACACTGCCCAAAAGGAGCATGAATTGAAATCCGCAAACTGTCGAGATCTACCGCAGTGCGAACGTGAAAGTCGAGGGCGGTTGTTGAAGCAACGCCATGTGAGCCACCGCCCTGCGCTCTCGCTATATGTGTCGACCGATTATCAGCACCGACCGAGGCGGGGCCCGTCATGCTGAGATCGATCATGCGAATCGTGCGGGAGCTGTTTCGGCAGCGCAAACTGCTGTTAGCCAGGTTTGTGTTGACGTCACTGGGCCGCGCCGCGACGTCCATGGCCGTGATCTATTTTATTCGGGAATTCCTGGCCGGCGCGAATGCTGCGGCGACAGAACAAGCACCGGTAACCGGATTGTGGTGGGCCGCCAGCTGGCTCTTGCTCACCTATGTGATCGGTGCGTTGTTCTATTACGACAACTACGTTGTCGTATTCCGCATTATCAAATTGATTGAACTGGGTTTCATCGAGCGCATCATCCGCCATCTGTTCAAACTCTCGGTCCCTTACGCGGACCGTCAGAGCCACGGCGACATCATCCAGACGGTGCGCACGGATGTTTCGCAAATGCGGATGGTCGTCCAGGCTGTCGCCAACATGTTTTTGGAGGGTGTGGTGGTCGTCGCGCTAATGGCCATCGCCATCTATTTGAGCCCTTCACTAGCCTTGTGGATGCTCCTGGTGTTGCCGGCGGTTACGGTGCCGGTGATGCTGGTCGCGCGACGTCTTCGCGAGCGCTCGCGAACGGTGCGCAAGACCGGATACGTGTTGTTTGATGTGATTCTGGAGATCCTCAAGGGGATGCGGATCATCAAGACGTTTCAGGGTGAGGAAATCCAAACGCAAATGGGTCTCAACAAAGGCCGCGCGTTTTTTGACGAATTGATTCAGGTGGCTCGCCTGCAGGCTTTGGGTCGCGTCGGCATGGAATCTCTGGCCGCCCTGAGCATTGTGGTGGTCGTGCTGGTTGGCGGTTTCAAGGTGATCGACGGTACGCTGGCCTGGCCGACTCTGCTGGCATTTCTGATGGCCATTCGCATTATGCATACGCCTCTTAATCTGATGCACCAGCAGTATTTGAAGGTACACGAGTTCCATGCTTCGATGGATCGAATCGTGAATTTTCTGGACACCGACCCGGATCTCGAGGAACGCCCAGATGCCCGCCGGCTGGTTTCGCCACCCGAGCGAATCGAATGCCGCGACGTGGGCTTTTCGTATGGAGACAAGCCGGTGTTACATGGCATATCGATATCGGTCAACGCGGGTGAGAAAATTGGGATTGTCGGTCCCTCGGGTGCCGGCAAGACGACGCTGCTGAATCTGCTGATCCGGTTGTATGATCCGACCTCCGGAGCCGTGTTGTTTGACGGGGTCGATTTGCGGGATCTTCGGCTGCAGGATATCTATCATCATGTGGCCATTGTGGCTCAGGAGCCATTTCTGTTTTCAGCCAGTGTTCGCGAAAATATCCGCTGCGGCCGTCCATCGGCCACCGATGCGGAAGTGGAAGAGGCAGCGCGCGCCGCATTCATTCACGAGGAAATTCTCGGACTGCCCGAGTCGTACGACACGGTGATCGGGATCGGTGGACGGGGCTTGTCTCGTGGCCAGGCCCAACGGATCAATGTCGCTCGCGCCTTTGTCAAAAACGCGCCGATTCTGTTGCTGGACGAAGCTACGTCGAGTCTCGACTCCGTTGCGGAAGCACACGTGCAAGAAGCCATCGATCACTTGCTGGAGTCGCGGACCAGTTTTGTAATCGCCCACCGACTAACCACACTGCGTCAAGTCGACCGTGTGCTGGTGCTGGACGGTGGCCGCTGCGTCGGTTTTGGCCGGCACGATGAATTGCTCCGCGACTGTGCATTGTATCGCCGGCTCCGGGAAGCTCAGCAGCTCTCTCATCCGCTGGATTATCGTCAAACCGAACAGGCGTGATCCGGGGCTCAATCGCTTAACGCATTATCGCGCCGCAACCAAACCGTGGCGTGAGTCCAGATTCCGACCTGGATTCTGGCAGCGATCCATGCCACCAAATTGAATTCCGCGATGATTGCGGCCGAAATCACGGCCACCCCCGTAGCACCATAATTCAGACCGGACACCGGGCCTAATGCCAGCAACAAGACGATGGATACCACATTCAATCGGGCCACCAGCGTTTGCCATCCGGTAAGCAGGAGCACATTGACGGAACTGCCGGTCCAAGTAGAAACAAGCTGGGCGATGGAAAGAATGACCAGGATCCAAGCGGCATCGCGGTAAAACGCCCCAAATACGACTTCCAGAATCGGCATCGGCGCAATAGCGAACATCAGGACCATCAACAGCGTGGGAATGGTGGCCACCGTGGCGGATATTTGAAGCACGCGTTGAAGCCTGTTGAGGCGACCTGCCGCATGAAGCTCCGGAATGGAGGAAATTACCGTCATGTTGATCAGGTTCAACGGCAAAGCGGCCAACATCGCCAGCTGGCGGGCCGCACCGAAAAGCGCGAGGTCATCTGCGGCACAGCAAATCGCGACAATCCACAGGCCCGCATTCATGGTCAGAAAAACCAACGTATCCGAAATGGCGATCGGGGTGCAGACGGAAAGCACATGGGACAACACTAATGGATTTGAATCGGCCTGAGACATATTCGATTGGGCTGGCAAACGCCGATTCACCGTGCGCATCAGGCAGATCAAACCGACGGGCAAGATCAACGCTGCCGAGAGGACATAACATGTCAGAGCAATTGTCAACGAGATGGGAATTGGGATGACAACAAGAGCACCAAGAAACAATAACGTTGTCAGCGGGCCCGAATGTGGTTGAAAGATGGACGCGTACCGCAGTTCATGAAACCCGCGTAATGACTCCGCTATCAAATAGAGCATGGTGAAGACCGGAACCGCACAACCAGTCAGCATCAACACCTGAATAGGAACATTGAAGAAACGATGCAAGGATCCGGGAATCGCAACGGCCAACAAGGCCACGCAGATTGAGCTTGCCAATCCGACCGTCAATGAAATTCTTAGCGTGCGTATCACGAGTTTCGCATCATGCTTGACGAGTCCTTCGGAAACGAAGCGGATCAAGACGCGATCGACACCAAACCGGGCCAAAATACACAGAATACCGATGACGCTGACTAACAGCAGAAATTGGCCGAAGTCCCGCGGTGATAGCCATCGGGCAAGCAGAACATTTGACAGAAAAGTCAATCCGATGCCGGAGACCCGGCTAACGACCACCCAAGCACCACCGTGCAATAGCCGGGAAACGAGGGCAAGCTGTGGCTCGGTGGATGGTCTTGTCAGGACCCGGTTCTCCATGACCAACTGTAAGCTCTACAAGTGGTGCACCGCTCATGCTGCAATCTATTCGAGCCAAGCCGACAAATCACGGCTCAGCAAATTCTGCAATTCACGGACATCATCACGAAATACATGCGCAATTTGTCGACGCTCAACCATGCTGATGGGCGGTGGCGGCGACCGGAAGAACAAGTCGCGAACGAACTCCCTGATTTTTCGCCGAGTAGACATGGGCACAATCATTCGCACCGCCGAACGAACTAGATTTTCACTGTTAATCAGCTGGTGCAACGGATTGTTGTCATCAGGTCTTCTAGACACGTTGGCCCGCAGATCGGGGTCGGGTGAAAAATCTGTCGCGACACCAGTGAATTCAAAGAGCTGCCGCACGACTTCGGCCGGATCTTGCACAAGATCCTCAAACAGAATCACCTTGATCTGATCGCGAGGAAAAACGTTGTAGTAACGGGTCAATTGCTGGGCGTACAGTCCCAGATCCCGATAACGCAGTAACAGAGAACAATTTTCCCGTATCCGCTGCGGCTCCGCCTCCATTCCCTCGGCAAGTGTTTTCAGCGGTTCCAATCCGTAGCTCTTCGCGTAATTAAAACTCGAGTAGGCCCGATCCACTGGATTGCGCAGCGACACAATGATTTTCATTTGTGGATTGAAATCAAAGATCCGTTCGGCGGTGCCGGGCATGTACAAATAAGACACCGAACTTTCGCCCGCCAGCCGCGCATCCTGTTGCTCATCAAACAGCTCCAGATATTCCTCTCGAGAACGTATGAACGAGTTGACAGGTCCCCGCTGACCGGAGTCCGTGCAGAAGCCGCCGGCGCCATACGAAAAATAGTGCGGCTCTTTGATTGCGCACATAAAAACTTCCGGGTGCCGGGCAAATTGGTGGAATAACGTATAGGTACCCGACTTGGCAGCTCCAATGATCAGGAAATTTGGAAACGTAGTCACGGACTGTCCTTGTTGATGCGGGTCGGCGGCACGATGCCAGCCGTCGCCAAACGGCGCCCGATGTGGCAGCCGCTTTGTCTGGCTTTTTGTCAGAGATGTATTCTACCGTAGGACGCTAGCCACTGCCTATTCGAATGTGCCGTGAGACGGCGCAGCGCGGCCGATTAATCGTTACGGAAATCGATGGGCGCAGCTTGTGACGGTTGTCGTGGGAGGACAAGCCGGTTAAACCGCTCACGATGAATGTCTGTGGTCCTCCCGACGCTTGGCCGGTGCTGCTTCAGTAGCATTATTCACACGTGTGATCTATAGTGAAGTTTGTTAACAGTTTTTGTAACGAAGATACCGGAGACATGGAAAGCGCAACGCACGATGGCTGAATTAAGAAAAACTAACCGGGAGTTTGACCTGCAACAACTTGGTCGGGAAACTTTGGTAGCTCGACAGATTCTGGATTTTCAGGATGGACCCTACGGCAATTGCATTTCACTGCCCACCGAGACTGACGTGAGCGCAGGATTTCGCGAGCATCACAACAATCTGCCATTTTCCGGGGCCCTGCACGAATGCACGTATTTCAAGCAGATTTTTGACAGTTTTCCATGCGAAAAAGCTGCCTTTCGATTGTTACGGAGGGCGCCTAAAACGGCCTATGCCCTACATGACGACAGAGATAAGGGAATGGGAACTCGCCGGTTTCAGATTCCCATCACGACCAATGAACACTCATTTATGCTGATCGCCGATGAGGACGCAGACTTTGAATTGATCGAATCCGAAGCGGCCCGCGTGGCGGATGAACCGGGTGACATCTGGTTTGACCTGGATAAGCTGGACCGAATGTTGGCCGGTCAATTTGAGCTGTTTTCGTTGCCGCCGGGTTTCATTTATTATTTTGATACTGAACAGATTCATACGCTTATTAATGCAGGCGATGAGGAGCGGATTGTTCTCAGCATGGATCTGGTGGTCGACGACTGGCTCACCCATTGGATGGAAACCGAGTTGACGCATCTGGTGGCCCCTGCCGCCGTCGAACGCAACTCGGACATCACTTGGCAATGGAATGCGCTCAGAAACGGCCTGATTCGCAACGCATGACCGATTTTTGCGATCGCTCGAATCAGCTGGCCAATTCTTGGCGCAAATAAGCGTATCGCATCGATTGTATGGCGCGCTTTTTGCAGAATATTTCGTCCTTGAGTTAGTTTAGCCAACGGCCAAACAAGTTCGGATGAAAATTGAGTTTAGGATAGGTCAGGACTGCCGCAGGGACGTCTTGATCGACCAGAAAAATCACGTCGCTGCCGTTTGGCAGTCGAACGAATAGGATTGGACAAGCATTCATGAACGCAATTGATTTTTGCGTCTTTTTGACCAGTTACAGCTTCATTGTTGCGTTTGTTGCCGTCG